>VGXD01000183.1 GCA_016873525.1 Nitrospira sp.
TGGCTAATTTTCGCACCATGCCCGGCTCGAAACTCTACGAGACAACGTACGAGGTCGATACGAGGAGTGAGCCCTTGATCCCGGCCGCGCGCTTCCAGTTTGCGTCGGGATTTCGCCCCAAGCAGGCCTGGACTCCGAATGGAGAGGTCAGAGGCAAGGACGGATACGAACGTTACCTGGATGAGTCCAAGCTCGTGATCATCGACATGAACCGTTTGTTTGCCGGATCGGACGCGACCAACGCTCCTGCGAAGCCGGCCACGGAATCTCCTCGCCCCTGATAGGTTCGCCTTGCGTTCCCGCGTCAGGTGGAACCGGTCCATACCCGTGCCGGCACCATGGAGTGGCACGAGGCGAGGAGGCAAATTATTTCTCTCGCCCCGTGCCCTCTCATCCTTTGCCGGTTCCTTAGTTCCAAAACCAGATGGCCTGGAAGCGGAGTAGGTTGCCGTAGGCGTCGATCTGCGTGCCGGGCGTATTCGCGGTCTGACCGGGATTGACCGTTGCAAAATTGTTTCGCTGTGTGAAGGTATAGGCCACCGTAAATTCCCACTGGGGGTCCGGCTGCCAGGCAATGCCGGTTTCGATTTCCTTCATCCGGTCATCCGGCGCTCCGGTCTGGAACTTCAGGCCCCCGTAATACTCCTGCCAACGAGAGTAGAAATTCGCAATGCCCACGTCGGAATACTTCCACTGGTAATGGGCCTGGACATAGCCGCCGTAGAAACTGGAGGTTTCAACAACCCCTCTCCCGTTTCGCTTCGGCGCTCGCCCCGTCGTGTACTCGGCGATGAAGCCCCAGGGCTGGGGCGGCAAGTAGACATAAAAATTAACCCGCTCGTCCAGATAATTTCTGGACGAGGTGCAGCTGGATGTGCTTGCCGCTCCCACACAGGCGGCTGAATTCACCGAATAGAGCGTCCGGCCTGCTGCTGCGGTCCCCATGCTCACGTGCCAGGTCCCGTAACCGGCGTTCATGCCCGTTTCCATCAGTCGCCCACCGGGGAGTTCCCAGGGCCAGGCCAAGCGCGCACTGACCCGCTTGTTCTTGTTGTTTTCGGCCACATTGTTGCCCGACGCGTTATCCACTGCGATGTGGAAAACTCCGTAGTCGCCCGGTCCGTACATGTAATCCAACATCTGTTTGAACCGAACCTGGGCGATCTTGGGTGAGTACATGAAGGAGACGCCGATGTCGCGCTCGCTGGGCGCGCAGCTATTGGTGGCGTCGGCCCGGTCGATGGCCATACGGACGCGGGAAGCCTGCCAGTTGTCGAAAGAGCAGGGGACGCGTTGGAGGCCGACCCGCAACCGATATTGCTTGTCCCTGTCGAAGATCCAGTCCCCATAGGCGTCCCGCAGTGACACAGCGCCGATATTCCCACTGATATCGGTAGCGAGGTCCGGCTGGAGGAAGAAGGCGACGTGTTCGGAAACCTGGCCGGTCACCACCCACCGGATGCGGCGGAAGAAGAAGCCGGGCTGGGCTCCGTTAGCCGTATCGCCCACGGACTTGTCATGGTAGGTCCGCACCTGGCCGTTGTTGGTTACGTTGTACCGCAGCATCCCATACCCGAACATGGTGATCCGCTCGGACCAGCGGGGGCTGCCGGTGAACTCGGCCACGACCGAGCGTTCATTGAGCTGGCGCTCTTGTTCAGCCTTGATCCTGATCCAGTCATCCGTGTTGATAATCCCTTTTTCGAGCAGCACGTCCTCCAACGGCGTGCTCTCGATGTCCTTCTCGCCTCGCTGGATCATGCCTCCCGGCGAAGGCGGCGGTGTCGCCGGTTGCGCAACCGGCGTGGCTTGAGCCGTGCCGGTCGGCTGAGCGGCTTCCCCTTGGGCCTGCCCTTCACCGACCAGTGCCCCCAATGGGAACGCAAGGGCCAGGATGGCCGCCGCCAGAAACAAATTCCTTCTCTTCATCACTTTCTTTGTCATGTACTCCTCCTCCCTCTGTGATCTGCGCTTTGCGGTCCATACGCTGAGTCTGTGCTGTAGGGCCTACAACGGTTCTTGCGTGAATAGGTACTACGCCCTGCAGGTCACAGGGTTATGACCGGACTGTTACAGCCTTGTAAATCTTTCACGGAGGCCGGGATCGGCTGTGAGCCAAGATTTACCCGGCGGTAACTCACCGTTGACGGCTGGGCAATAAGCGCGCGCTACAATCACCGCATGGCAATGGAAATTATTCAAATCATTGAAGATGATGCCGACCACGCTCTCTTGCTCGACCGGGCGCTACGAAAGGCCTGCTTTCGGACGAACGTGGCGCACGACGGACAAAGCGGACTGAACGACGTGTACCGCTTGCAGCCTGCGCTCGTGGTGCTCGACGTGATGCTGCCCGGCATGGATGGGCACGAAGTCTGCCGGCGGTTGCGGAGCAATCCGGCCACACAGACGATCCCGATTATCATGGTTTCGGCTCTGGGCAGGGAGGAGCACCGGCTCATTGGGTTGGACCTGGGAGTGGATGACTATATCACCAAACCCTTCAGCCCCAGGGAGGTCGTCGCCAGGGTCAGGGCCGTGTTACGACGCCGGCATCCAGGGGAGGAGAAGGAACACTATCTGGGCGGGGAGCTGGCGCTGAAGGAGAGTCGGTTCGTGATTGCCTGGCGGGGGAAGCGGATACAGTTATCGGAGTGTGAGTGGCGGATCCTTCGGTTCCTGGCTCAACGGGATGGGCGCATGGTCATGCGGGAAGAAATCATTGCCTTCCTGTGGGGGGAGGATGGGCTTGTTCACGAACACGAACTGGACCGGTGCATCCAGGCGCTGAGCCAAAAGCTCAAGAACGACGGCGCCACATCCGGCGGCATCGTCATGACGCCGGATGTGGCGGGTGTCAACTCTCGACAGTGCCCCCATAAACAAACTGCCGGAGACGCTCGGCGATGTCATCCCTGACCCGCCGAAAGACCGCCCTCCGTTCTTCCACCGTCCCCTCGGCTTTGGCCGGATCGTCGAAACTCCAATGCAAGAGGGTTCCCGCTCCAGGCAATATCGGGCAGGCCTCCTTGGCCCTGTCGCAGACCGTGACCACATAGTCGAACGGCTGTCCCAGGAACTCGTCGGTCCCCTTCGATCGATGCTGTGAAATATCCACCCCGATCTCTTGCATGGCCGCAACCGCCCCAGGGTTGAGACCGGCCGGCTCTGTTCCTGCGCTGGCGACGTCAAAACGGTTCCCGGCTAGGTGCCGCAACAATCCCTCCGCCATCTGGCTCCGGCAGGAATTGCCCGTACAGAGAAACAAGACCCGTTGTTTCATGCCAGGGCCTCGGCGGGGAACCAATCCCTGGTTCGGTTGCAGAAGGCGCAGACCGAGAGCATGACAGGGACTTCTACCAGGACACCGACGACCGTAGCCAGGGCAGCTCCTGAGCCGGGACCATAAAGGGCGATGGCGGTGGCGACGGCCAGCTCGAAAAAATTGCTGGCGCCGATCAAGGCGCCCGGCGCTGCCACCGAATGGGAGACCTTGAGGAGCTTCATCAGTCCGTAGGCCAGCGAGGAATTGAAATACACCTGCAAGAGGATGGGGATAGCGATCAGCAGAACGTGCAGGGATTTGCCGGTGATATTGTCGGCTTGAAAGGCAAAAATCAGGACGAGTGTGGCCAGCAGGGCGGCGATGGTCACCGGCGCGAAGCGGGGCAAGAGGCTGTCTTCGAACCAGCGGGCGCCCCGTTGCCTGATGAGCCAGATTCGCAGCGCGGTCCCGATCGCCAAGGGGATGAGAATAAAGATGACGACCGAATAGAACAGGACGACGAAGGGCACAGCAAGGGATGAGGCGCCGCTTACCAGAAATCCGACAAGCGGGGCGAAGAGCACGAGCATGAGGAGATCGTTCACGGAGACTTGGACCAGGGTATAGGCCGGGTCTCCGTCCGTCAGGTAGCTCCAGACAAACACCATCGCCGTGCAGGGCGCCGCGGCCAGAATAATCGCGCCGGCAATGTACTGGTCCGCTTCATCTGGCGCGATCCAGAACGAGAAGAGGTGACGAAAAAAG
This sequence comes from Nitrospira sp., assembly GCA_016873525.1. Lineage (GTDB taxonomy): Bacteria > Nitrospirota > Nitrospiria > Nitrospirales > Nitrospiraceae > SCVQ01. The sequence goes on from VGXD01000183.1 coordinate 4,031, forward strand.
AGCCAGGCAATGAAGGCCATGGAGAAGGGCTTCACCAGCCAGTTAACCAGTAACGTGACGATCAATCCCTTCGGCCTTTTGCCGACATTGCGTATCGACGCAAAGTCCACCTTCATCATCATCGGGATGATCATGAGCCAGATCAGGATGGCCATGGGGATATTCACTTGGCTGCCCTCGCCCCATTCAAAGGACCGCAGCGAGGCGGCAACCCCCGGGAAGAATTTCCCTATCGCGATCCCGACCACCATGCAGAGCCCCACCCACAACGTGAGGTAGCGCTCAAAGAGGTTGAGCTGTTTCTCCGGAGCGGCCGCCGGCGCAGCGTTGGCTGTTCCCATAGAGTTACCTCCGTTGCTCTTTCGCCACGCCCGAGCGGAGTGGCTTGTTGGCTCGCACAAGCGCACTCATAAACTTCCCGTCCACCTCCGCCGCGATAGCGTCAACGTGGAGGCCGGCCCCCTGAAGAAACTCGCGCGCATCCTGGGCTCGGTAGATGCGCGTCGGCTCCAGCGTAATATCTTGGAACCCGACCTTCGCCAGTTTGTCTCGGTACTCGGATTCCTCCAAGGCTCCTGCCACACAGCCGATCCAGAGTTCCACGTTCAGCCGAATATCGGCAGGAACCGTGCCCCTGACCACCACATCGGAAACCGCGAGGCGGCCGCCCGGCTTGAGTACCCGGAAGGCTTCGGAAAAGACACGGTCCTTGTCGCTGGACAAATTGATGACGCAGTTGGAAACAATGACGTCCACCGAGTTGTCGGGGAGGGGAATCTGTTCCATTTCCCCCTGCAGAAACTCC
>VGXD01000184.1 GCA_016873525.1 Nitrospira sp.
ACTGTCGCATGAGAACCTCCTGGCTAGGGGGACGATTGTGCCAGAAAATTCTCCTTTTGGACTGTCTCAGATTGGGGGAAGCTTACGAGCGGACAGAACCAAACTGCCGTTCGCGCGACTCAGCCAGGCCCTGCGGGGGTTCGGGGGCGCAGCCCCCGCTTCACTTGTTCCTTATGGTCAAAGTAGCACTCAAGTGACTTTTTTATATAGAGTGTCTACACTAAACGTATAATCTTCGACCGGCAGGGGAGACGCTTATATGTCTTTCGATGAAAAAACACTAAGTGGTTATGCCAAAAAGACAGCCGCTCTGCTCGTTGAGGAAATCTCACAACAAAACATGACCAAAAGTCTCTGGAACTCGTATGAAAAGGTCTGGAAGGAGGAGCTTTCAAGGTTTGGTGTCCAGCTACGTGTCATGGGTCCAGATGATCAAACGCGGCTTTTGTTTGAACTTATGTCATTCTCTGTTTATCTAATTATGGGACAGGAAGTTCCCAAATGGATAGTCCAGACTCGCTTTGTTCTAGGTCCAAGGCCAGACGACAAGAGCATTCGCTACTTTAATAGTATCCTTCTCCAGGAAATCGAGAAATACGTCGTGAGTATAGGTGCAACGAAAGTTAGAGAAATTAGCATCGTTGCCATTTCCCCAGATCTTCGCTTTGGTCCCGGTGAATATTTAAACTGCGCCAGGCGAATCGCTTCTTATGTTCAATCAGGCTCTACAAAGAGTGCCGTGGATACGTTTGCTCAATATGTCGCTTGTGCTGTCGACCCGGAAAGCTACCCAGCAGTTAAGTTAATTGCGGTTTCGTATGTTGGTCAAATTGTCGATCTTGCAAGACATGTTTTGGCAGCAGTCTTCCAGCAGAGAGCCTAATTTGAGATGCAGGCAGGCATTTTGATCATCGGATCGCTGTTCTGGGATGCACAACCCCGCAGGAAAACCTGGCGAAAGTCACGTCTTATTGTTCAAAAGACCATACGTGTAGCGGTCCCGATCCGATATGGACGACGCTCTTCAACACGAGAGAATACATTTACGATGACTTTTGCCAACGGTGAGCCAGATGGGCGAGGCCTATTGGTGCCTTGCAGAGCTGACATAAGCGACATACATGCGTTTTTAACTGAAGCAGAAGCTCTATGGAAGGCTGAAGACTGTGCGGCTTCAGACGGAAGCATTGGGAAATCGTGGGGGCACGTTGGAATCTTATTTCGCACGCAGACACCTGCGGCGAAGGATTTGCTAGAAGCCTGGAGCGATCAATTCCAGAGCAAATGTGCTACAGCCAATCACAGCAATGGAGTGCTGAGCTTTGCATGGCCGGTCACGCAAACTCCTCCGCCAGGCAAATCTCACCGCCGACGATTTCAACACCCTCTAGCTTTCAATCATTCGGTTATCTTCTCGGACGGCATGCGGGCGTATCAAGGTGAAGAGAGAACCGCTGGAGGTTTTCTCCGCCGCGCACATTACGAGCGCGTCGGTACACGGACTATAGGAAAATTCAAAATCAGCGGAAGGTAGGCAGCGGATCGTGCTGGCCGCACTCCCGCCAAACAAGTTCGGGGTGGTGCCGAGGGACAGAATTGAACTGTCGACACCAGCCTTTTCAGGGCTGTGCTCTACCAACTGAGCTACCTCGGCACGGGCGCCACCATAACAAGCGGGCTTCGATCGTGTCAAGCACGAGCAAGGCTGACGATGGCGATTGAAAACGCTCGCGTCTATTACAACAATGGCGCTTTCACAACCGGCTGCCGGCTCTTCCATGAAAGCGATTCCTAGAGAGCCCACACCCTTGACGGGGTTCCGCATCGCAGAGTATTCTCAACTCGCCGTGATCCACGGACGCACAAGAGAGGCCTGCGGCAGCGCCCCTCTCTCTTGATGAACCGAACGAGACGCTGAACGCTAGTTATGGACATTTCACTCCCTATAGCCGACACAACCGCCCCCGAATCGCCGCCCCCCTCGACGGAAGTTTATGTCGAAGGCTTGGTCAAAAGGGCCAAGGCCGCGGCGGGACGACTGGCGACCTTGGCCACGACGGTCAAGGACCAAGCCTTGCTGGCAATGGCCGACAGTCTGGAGGCCAAGGCCGAGGACATCCTGGCCGCCAATGAAAAGGACCTTGAGGCGATTGAACAACGCGAGGAACGGAAGGCCTTCATCGACCGGCTGCGCCTCACGCCGGAGCGGATCGCCGAGATGGCCAAGGGGCTCAGGGAAGTCGCCAAGCTGCCCGATCCGGTGGGGGAGACGGTCAAAATGTGGCACCGGCCCAACGGCATGGTGGTGGGCCGTGTGCGGGTGCCGATCGGCGTGATCGGCATCGTGTATGAATCGCGGCCCAACGTCACGGCCGACTCAGCCGCGCTGTGCTTGAAGTCCGGCAATGTCTGCGTCCTGCGCGGGGGCTCCGAGGCGATTCACTCCAATACGGCCATCGCAGCGCTGCTGTCCGAGGCGGCCGAGAAGGCCGGAGTCCCGGCTGGCGCGATTACCTTCGTGGACCGGCCAGACAGGGACGTGGTCGTGGAATTGCTCAAGCAAGATCGATATATCGACCTGATCATCCCGCGCGGCGGGGACTCCCTGATGAAACTCGTAACTCAGGAGTCGCGCATTCCCGTGATCAAACACGATAAGGGCGTCTGCCACATCTACGTGGACGACGAGGCAGACCTGGCCATGGCTCAGAAGATCTGCCTGAACGCCAAGGTCCAACGCCCCTCCACCTGCAACGCGATGGAAGCCCTGCTCGTACACCAGAGCGTCGCCCGGGCCTTCCTGCCTGACCTGATCGCGAAATTGAACGAGGCCGAGGTGGAAGTGCGCGGCTGTCCCAAGACCTGCCAACTCGTGCCGGCGGCAAAACCAGCCGGCGAGGAGGATTACGGCCAAGAGTTCTTGGGCTTGATCCTGGCGGTCAAGGTGGTCAAGCACATGGAGGAGGCGATGGAGCACATCGCCCGCTACGGCTCCCACCACACCGAGGCGATCATCACGAACGATTACGGGCGCACCCTGCGTTTCCTGCGCGAAGTGGATGCCAGCGCCGTCATGGTCAATGCCTCGACGCGCCTGAACGACGGCTACCAGTTCGGGCTCGGCGCCGAAATCGGAATCAGCACGACCCGTATCCACGCGCGGGGCCCCATGGGGCTGGAAGAGTTAACCTGCACCAAGTTCGTCGTCTATGGCTCCGGCCAAGTCCGCGAATAGCCCGGCTGTGGACTCCGCCCCTCTCGCCCCCCTTGCCAGACCTGGAAACATTGTCTTCCCCGTCAATCTTCCCTTTGCACAAAACCTCTCGGCGGCAGGCGGGCGCGTCCTTCGACAAGCAAGCGGACACCTCGTCTTCTACGGCCCCCATGGCCGGCGGATCTTGGGCACAGACCCGGACGGCAATCCCTTGCACGAGTGCGAATGGATCGCGCAACCGCAGGGAGCGGCGCGGCTGGTACGGGCGCGCATCCATCTTGACTGGGGCCAGTGGGTCGGGCTCAAGCCGGGAGGGCTGGTCAACTCGACGCGGCTCGACCTCTCCAGAAAACCAGGATGGGAACGGCTCCGCGCCGACGACCTCCGCCGCATGGCAGCCCAGGCCTTGCAGGTCCCCTTCGAAGAGATCAGGTTTTTTTACGGCGACGAAGACCTGGTCATCGATGCGCGGGGGCAAGCCACGATCCGGCACAAAAAAGATGCCTTCTACGTTTTGGAAGAGGGCGCGTTCGACGCCGCCCCGGAGCGGGTCCGGTTCATGGCCTGCATGGGGGCCATGCATTGGAGCCGGATCGATTTTCTGCCCGTCGTGGAACTCTTTCAGTCGCTCTTGCCCGGCACAGGCTCGGCCACCCTCGAATTGATCCGAGGCCTCTACGACGACCAGAACGAAGGCCAGCCCCTCCCGCTACGCTACCGAGGCATTCCCACCTATCCGTCGGAAGCCGCCTTCCGCCTCTTCAGCGCGTTCTTCACGCCGCACATCCCCGGCGGCGGCAATCCGTTTCCCATTTTCATGGATCAGCCCCGCTCCCATGAAGTGACCTGGTTGCCGGCCCAGAACCAGCCCAAGCGCTACTTCGACGCCGCCCGCAAACTGTGCGTCACCATCGCGGACGGCCTTGTCAAAAAAATCACCCTCTCCGATGACTCCACCGGCCTGCCCTATGTCAGCCCAAGCCCAACCGGCTTTGCGCCCTGCGAGAGAAGCGCCGAGGTTGCCAGGGGCTCCTTACTCCTCCGAGATGGGGCGCAGCGCAGGGAGCTGCCCCTCAACCCGGCATGGGGCACGCTCAAAGAGACGAGCGCAGCACGCCCACCACAAACGCCTCGCGAGCGAGGGGAGGGAGGGGGATGGCGGACATTGTTCAGCGGCTCTCCGCCCCTTGTGGAACCGGCCCAGGCCTTCTCAAGCGTCCTGCTCTATCCCGATGACGACACCGAGATAGGGGAGTTGGAGGCCCAGCCCTTCGTGGCCGATTATCTGCAAGACATCCTGGAGGAACAGCGGGAGCTTGCCGCCCGCCTCGCCGCAGCGGAACGAGTTCTGATTTGCAATTTCGATGCAGCGGTGACCTCCTGCATCAGGCTGGATCGCCCCAGGAACTATCGCGTCGCCTACCACCGCCCGGCCTTTGCCCAAAAGCAGGCGCAGCAGTTGTGGAATCAGTTGGCCCAGACGCAGAAACTGGAGTGGGGGAGGCGGATGGTCTTCGTGCCGGCCGAAGCCGACCGAGAACCGGCCCCTGGCCGGACCTATGATGTGATCTACCAGTGGTTGTCCTCCTCGAA
>VGXD01000185.1 GCA_016873525.1 Nitrospira sp.
GGTCCGGCTCCTGATCGAGAATTTCTGGCGGGAACAGCATCTCAAGCAGGGCTATGAACTGGTGTACTCTCCGCATGTCGCACGGTTGGATCTCTGGAGGACAAGCGGCCACGTAGACTACTATCGGGAGAACATGTTCGTCCCGATGAAGGTTGAGGCCAGCGAGTACCAGCTCAAGCCGATGAACTGCCCGTTCCACATCATGATCTATAAATCCCATCTCCGCAGCTACCGGGACCTGCCCGTCCGGTACGGGGAACTGGGCACGGTGTACCGTTATGAGCGGACCGGGGTGCTGCACGGCTTGCTGCGGGTGCGGGGGTTTACCCAGGACGATGCGCACCTCTTCTGTCGGCCGGACCAGATCGAGCCCGAAGTCAGCCGCGTCTTGGACTTTACCTTTTTCGTGCTCAGAACCTTCGGGTTTTCTGAATTCGAGGTCTACGTTTCCACGAAGCCGGAGAAATCCGTGGGCTCGGCGGATAATTGGGCACAGGCCACCGCGGCGCTGGAAGCGGCCTTGAAGAGCCGGAAGGTGGCCTACCAGATCGATCCCGGCGAGGGCGTCTTCTATGGGCCCAAAATCGACATCAAGATCAAAGACGTCTTGGGACGGGCCTGGCAATGTTCGACCGTACAGATCGATTTCAACAACCCGGAGCGGTTTGACCTGGCTTATACCGGCGAAGACGGCAAGGCCCATCGGCCGATCATGATCCACCGAGCCCTCATGGGATCGATCGAGCGTTTTTTCGGCATCCTGATCGAGCAGTACGCCGGGGCGTTCCCCACGTGGCTGGCACCCGTCCAAGCGGCCGTGCTGCCCATCAGCGCGAATCAGCACGGCTATGCGTTGGAAGAAGTGACCGAGCAACTCAAGGCTGCCGGGTTGCGCGCCGAAGCGGACCTGCGCAATGAAAAGGCCGGCTATAAAATTCGTGAAGCGGAGAAGGCCAAGGTCCCCTACATGCTGGTGGTGGGCGCGCGGGAGCAGGAGGCCAAAACCGTCTCGGTCCGGGGACGTGGCGGTGTGGACCTGGGCTCTATGCCCGTCACGGTCGCCATCGATTTGATCAGGGCCAACATCGCGCAGGCTGTGCCGTCGTCGTAACCTTTTCATCAAGAGGTGTGCTATCGTTCCCAAACTGCGTGTGAATCATGAAATCCGGGTTCGTGAAGTACGGGCAATCGGTCCAGAAGGCGAGCAGTTAGGCATCCTCCCGACGCCGGATGCTCTGCGGAAGGCGAAAGAATCGGGCTATGACCTCGTGGAAGTCGCTCCGACGTCGCAGCCGCCCGTCTGCCGGATCATGGACTACGGGAAATACAAATACGAGCTCCAAAAAAAGGAGCATCAGAGCCGGAAGCATCAGAAGTCCACGCAAGTCAAGGAAATCAAGCTGCGGCCACGGACCGACAAGCACGATCTGGAGATCAAGGTCCGGCAGATGAAGGGGTTCCTGGCGGAGGGCAACAAGACGAAGGTCACGGTCACGTTCCGCGGGCGTGAGATGGCCAACCAGGAAATGGGGCGCGCGGTGATGAACTCGGTGATCACGGAGATGGCCGATACGGGGACGATCGAATATGCGCCCCGCATGGAAGGGCGCAGTCTGATCATGATCGTGGCGCCGAAGCACTAATCGAGAAACGGGCGAATAGGGGCAAGGAGATCAAGGATGGCAGGACAAAAGATGAAGACCCACAAGGGAGCCAGCAAGCGGCTCCGGCGGACCGGCAGCGGGAAACTCATGCGGCGCAAGGCGGGTCGGCGGCACATTCTGACCAGCAAGGCGCGCGACCGAAAGCGGCGGTTGAAGGGGTCGGTAGACGTGGATAAGACCATGACCATGTCGCTGAACCGGTTGCTGCCGTACAACACATAACCAGGTGGGAGGCGCAGGCTAAGCCTTGCGAGCCTCGCGCCTCTAACCAGTAGGAGCGTTTAAGCATGCCACGCGTAAAAGGCGGTCCAAAGACCAGACAGAGACGAAAGAAGCGGTTGAAGCTGGCGAAAGGCCAGTATGGGGCCAAAAGTCGGTTGTTCCGAAGCGCCACCGAGTCCGTGGACAAGGGGCAGACCTACGCCTATGCCGAGCGGAAAAAGCGCAAACGCAATTTCCGTCGCTTGTGGGTGACCCGGATCAGTGCCGCCGTTCGGTCGCACGGCCTGACCTACAGCCGGTTCATCAATGCGCTGAAGAAGGCCGACGTGCTGCTGGATCGCAAGGTCCTGTCGGACATGGCGATCAAGGATCCGGCCGGATTCAGCAAGCTGGCCGACCTGGCCAAACAGCAGGCTGTGGCAGCCTGATCTCTTTCGAATGCCGACCGCCGAGCGCTGAACGATGGAAGCCTCGCTTCTGTTGTTCAGCGTCCCTCGTTGAGTTCGCCGTCGGCTATCGTTCTGTGCGCTGATCCACGTCCAACTCGAAGACCACCGCCGGCATTGTCACCTGCCAGAGTTCCAGCACCTCGGGATGCAACTCGCCGATGAGCCCGATCGGCCGGCCCTGCGACAGAATGCGTCCGGCACGACCTTCCAAAAATGACGGATGGGCGAGCGGCTCCAGTTGGTAGGGGCAATCCAGGTAATACAGCAGCAGGTCCAGGCAGGAATGGGCCTCGGAAAAGTTCGCGCTGGCGTGGGCGATGAGCGCGCCCAGCCTCATGACGGTGCGTGAACCCATGTCGTGCGTCGGGTCGGGCAGCGCGACCTCGCCGACCTCGAAGAGTCGGTGAGGATAGAACGAACGGGCCGATGCGGCTTCGACCTTCAGCAAGGACGGGGCGATCGCCTGTCGCAGGCACGAGAAGGTCTGGGTCATGGCATTGGACACCTCGACGAGTCGGTCCCACTCGCTTCCGGCAAGGCGCATGCGGTCGATCAATTCGGCCCGGGACGCCATGATGTTGGAAATGATTTCCTGGAACCCGATGCCGACCATCAGGTCGCGCAGCCGATCGGACATCTGCTCCACGCGGGACAGACTCCCCACCGTAAACTGGGCCGGCATCACCGGCGAGAAGTCCCCGTAGCCTCGGCTGATCGCCACGTCCTCCACCACGTCCACCGCATGCATCAGGTCGTTCCGGTAGGGCGGGAGTTTCACGGACACCTGGTCGCGCGAGACGGACGCCTCCCACCCGTAGTCCAGAAGGGCTGTCTGAACCTGGTCGGCGCTCAGCGCTTGCCCCAAGGCGGCTTCGATCATCGTGATCGGGATGGATCGGGCCTTGCCGAAATCGATCGGGGTGCGAATCGTTTTGCCCAGGTCGGTGGATTCGGGGTAGACCACGTCCACCGGTTCGATGGCGGCGCCCCGATCCGCCAGGTTGACGGCCATGATGTTCAGCGTCAACAGCACCATCAGGAGGTCGGTGCCGGTGACCTCCACAAACAAGGCGTCGTCGCCCACCCAGACTTCTCCGATCTCGCGGCTGTTGATGATCGGCGGGAGCGAGAGCACTTGGCCTTCCGCGTCGTGCAGAATGGGAAGCCGCTCGTGTCCGGCGATGATCGGGCCGTACTCCAACCCCTTGGGGTGTACGGCGAGAATCTCGCGCAGGGACATTTTCTCCTCGAACCCCAGGGGGGTGAACCGGACTTCATCCGGCGTGACCAGATCGTAGGTCACCGGAAAGACGATGGCCGGGAGACGGTAGAGTCCGATCGAGACGGTCTGTCGCTTCCGGCCGAAGATGTCGGCCAGCTTTTCCTGAACTTGGATGAGCTGCGCCAGTCCTTCCGCCGTCACCCGATAGCCGTTGGCAGTGCAGGCGGCGAGGTACGGGCGGACGCGCTCCATGCCCGGCGAGACGTGCACGCGCGGCTTCTTCTGCGTCTTCGCCGATTTGAAAAAAGGATAGGCCGGGGCGGTGCCGGCCAGCTTGATCCGGATCTGGCGCGCGATGCCTTCGCAGGACCAGAGGTCGGGTCGATTGCTGTCCTGCAGTTCGATCCGCAGCTCGCCGGTCGCCGCGTCCTGGTCTTTCAATTCGCCCTTGACCAGGGGGAGCCAGGCTTCAAGCTGGTCGGTTGTGACCGGCTGCGCGCCCGAGGCCCGATGGCCCAGGAGCTGTTCAAAGTCTTTCAGATTGATCGAGATGGTTGGCATGTTTAAAAAAGCTGTCAGTTTTCAGCGATCAGCTTCTGTGTTCCCGGTGACAAGTTCATGGTTTTACGTGAACGTCTCATAGCTGAGGGCTGCCCGCGTTCTTTCAGACGTGCGAGCGCGTGTTCCGGATCAACTCCAAGTCGGTCGAGAACAGGTCGCGAATATCGTGGATACCCAGGGCCACCATCGCCATCCGGTCCAGCCCCAATCCCCAGGCGATGACCGGGACATCGATGCCGAGCGGCTGGGTGACCTCCGGCCGAAACAGGCCGGCTCCCCCCAGTTCGATCCAATTCAATTTGGGGTGGCGCACGTGCAATTCAACCGAGGGTTCGGTGAAGGGGAAGTAGGCCGGCAAAAACCGGCTCTCCTTGGCTTGCGCCATTTCCATTGCAAACAAGTTGAGGAGGCCCAGCAGGGTGCGAAAATTGATGTCCGGCCCCAGGACAATCCCCTCCACTTGAAAGAAGTCGCAGGCGTGGGTGGCGTCCACCGCGTCGCAGCGGAAGCAGCGTGCGATCGAGAAATACTTGCCCGGTACCTTGGGCCCAGACGCCAGGGTGCGGGCCGACACCGCCGTGCCCTGGCTTCGCAGCACCAAGCGCCGCGCGCGCTCCTGGTCGTAGGCATAGCCCCATCCGCTGGATCCCGTCTTGCCCCCGTCCCGGTGCGCGGCGGCCA
>VGXD01000186.1 GCA_016873525.1 Nitrospira sp.
CGCCAGGGCCAGGCGCTGCACATCGGCCTTGGTGATCCAACCGTCATCCTCGCCATACACGTAGAGAATCGGACAGGACAGATTTTTAAGCGGCGTATCGGGGTTCGGCACCTGACCGTAAAACGGCACCGATGCCTTGATCGACGGGTTCACGCAGGGAAGCATCAGGGCATAGGAGCCGCCCATGCAAAACCCGGTCACGCCGATGCGACGTCCATCCACGCCCTTGAGCCTCTCCAGATAGGCCACGCTCGCGTGCAAATCCTTCAGGCCGTCTTCCTGATGGAGCAGGCCCATCAACTTGCCGGCCTCGCCGGCATCCGTCGTCACCTTGGACCCCAGACGGGAATAGAGATCGGGCGCCAAGACCGCATAGCCTTCCTTGGCATAGCGCCGGGCCACGTCCTTGATATGCTCGTTGAGCCCCCACCACTCCTGCACCACGATGATGGCCGGAAGAGGCCCCTTGGCCTGAGGCGCCGCCAGATAGGCTCGGACCACGCCCTCGCTCGGATACTGCACCATCGTCTCAGTAAGATCGCGCTCGCTGAAGGATTCTGCCATGGCCACCCTCCCTGAAGCTAATTGCCGGCGATCGTCATCTCGCGAATTTTGACCGTGGGGCTGGCAATGCGTCCGCGAAACTCCAGGTCGTTGCCGATCATTTCAATGTCGGCGAAGATCTGTTTCAGATGTCCGGCGATGGTGATTTCCTCCACCGGATAGGTCAGCTCGCCGTTCTCAATCCAAAATCCTGCGGCCCCTCGCGAATAGTCCCCCGTCACCATGTTCACACCGAACCCGATGAGTTCGGTGACGTAGAGCCCAGAACGGACCGATTGGATAATCTCGGAGGGATCGGAGGAGCCCGGCGCCAGGTAGAAATTGGTCGGCCCCACCGAGGGGCCCTCGCCCACCCCGCGGGAGGCGTTGCCGGTCGAAGGCAGCCCCAGTTTGCGTCCCGAATAGGTATCGAGCAAGTAACTGGCAAGCAGCCCCCGCTCGACCACCGTGGTGGCCCTGGTCGCCAAACCTTCCCCATCGAACGGCCGCGACCCTAGCCCACCGGGCATGCGGCCGTTATCGTAGACCGTCACCCCGTCCGGCGCCAGCCTCTTGCCGAGTTGCCCGATCAAAAACGACGCGCCCTTGTACAGGGCATAGCCGGAGACGGCTCCGCAGAGATGGCCCAAGAGACTGCCCGCCGTCTCCTGGTCAAAAACCACCGGAACCCGCATGGTGGAAATCTTCCTGGACCCTAGGCGGCGCACCGTCCGTCTCGCCGCCTCCTGCCCGACCGATTCGGGGCTCGCCAGACGCGCAAATTTGCGTTGGACGGCATACCAGGAATCCCGCTGCATGCCGCCGTTGCCGGGCTCGGTCGCCACAGGCGACACGGAGACGGAAAAACTGGAGCTGCGGTACTCGCCCAGAAAGCCGTGGCTGTTTCCGAGCACGACCCGCCCGCTCGAGGAATTAAACTCCGCCCCTTCGGAATTGGTGATCCTGGGATCTTCGGCCAGGGCGGCGGCCTCGGTGCGCCGCGCCAACTCGATCTGCTGCTCGGTGGCCAACTCCGTGGCATCGTAGAGGTCGAGGTCCGGACAGTCTTGGGCCATCACGTCCCCGGCCGGCAGACCGGACACCTCGTCTTCAGCCACAGCCGAGGCCAATGCGCACGTGTCGGAGACCAGACGATCCAAGGACTCACGCGAAAAATCCGACGTGGCGGCGCTGGCGGAACGCTTGCCCAGGAACACCCTCAGCCCCAACCGTTTTTCCCTGGCCCTCGTCAGCCGGTCCACCGCGGACAAGCGCACTTGGACCGAACAGTTCTGGCCGTCGGCGATCACCACATCGGCCTCGCTGGCGCCATGCTGCTTGGCGCGGGCCAACATGTCGGCGGCCAGTTGGCGAAACTCCTGTACCGGCTGAAGTGCTCCGTCCATGGTTGTTTCCTTCATCCCCTTATTGCCCCAATCCCCCTCACCCTTTCGTTCCCCCAACCGTAATCTCATCGATGCGGATGGTCGGCAATCCCACGCCGACCGGCACCGACTGCCCGTCCTTCCCGCAGGTCCCGATGCCCTCGTCCAGTTTCAGGTCATGCCCCACCATCGAGACCTTGGTCAAGATGTCCGGCCCGCTGCCGATGAGCGTGGCGCCCTTGACCGGCCGCGTCACGACGCCCTCCTCAATCAAGTAGGCTTCACTGGCCGAAAAGACAAATTTCCCGTTCGTAATGTCCACCTGCCCGCCCCCAAACGAGACCGCGTAGAGACCGCGCTTGACCGATCGAAGAATATCCTGGGGGTCCGATTCGCCGGCCAGCATGAAGGTGTTGGTCATCCGCGGAAGCGGCACGCTCTGGAAGCTCTCGCGCCGGCCGTTGCCGGTCAAGGGGAGGCCCATGAGCCTGGCATTCAGCCGGTCCGTGAGGTAGCCGCGGAGGATGCCGCGCTCGATCAAGACCGTGCGGCTGGTCGCCGTGCCTTCGTCGTCCATGTTGAGCGAGCCGCGACGGGACGGCAGCGTCCCGTCGTCCACAATCGTGCAGACGTCCGAGGCCACCCGCTTCCCCATGAGGTGGGAAAAGGCGGAGGTCTTGCGCCGGTTGAAATCCGCTTCCAAGCCATGCCCGATCGCCTCGTGCAAGAGGATGCCGGGCCAGCCCCCCGCCAGCACAACCGGCATCACGCCGGCCGGCGCCTCCACTGCACTGAGGTTCAGAATGGCCTGTCTGGCCGCCTCCCTCGCGTAACGCAAGTACTGTCCTTGGTCGCGGTAAAAGTCGAAGCCCACGCGGCCCCCTCCCCCGAAAGTGCCGACCTGCCGGTTTCCGCCTTCCTCCGCAATGCAGGTGACTTGCAAACGCGAGAGGGGCTGAAGATCCCCCACCACGAGGCCCTCGGTCGTCGCCACCACGATCCGCTTGCATTCGTGGTTGAACGAGGCCATGACGTTTTTGATCCGGGGGTCGTAGCGCCGGGCCTCGGCATCGATCAGATTCAGCAAGGCCACCCGCTCGCTCGTTGCCACTTCGGCGACCGCGGCGTCGATCGGATAGAGGTCCCGCGCCGGCCGCTCGCGATGCGTCGCCGGCACCGGGAGGCCGCCTTGCGGGGAACCGGCAATATAACGGGCCGCATCGGCCGCAATGTCGAGGTCCCGCTTCGTCAACTCGTCGGAATAGGCAAAGCCGGTCTTCTCCCCAGCCGTGGCCCTGACGCCGACCCCTTGGGAGAGGTTCTTGACCGCTCGCTTGACGATCCCTTCCTCCATGGACACCGACTCCGACACGCAGGATTCGAAATAGAGGTCGGCGTAGTCCACGTCACGGACTTTGACTTTTCCCAAGGCGCTCCGAATATCCCGTTCGCTCAGGCCGAATTGGTCCAATTCCACTACGCGAGGTGTCAACATGGGGCTCCGCTCCCTTTTTCTACGCGGCAAAGGGAGTATAGCTGATTCGTTCCCGCAGGCGCAACGACCTCTCAGGCAGAACTCTATGCTTTTTCTAGAGAATATCGTTTGACTTTTCGCTCCCTGGCTGTTAACAATATGGCCACCTGCCGCTCGTTGCTGACGCAAAAAAAGGACCCCGACCACCGCATGGCAAAAGAGCTGGAACCTAACTTCGACCATCTATCGGAAGCCGAACTGCTCGCGCTTCTGGACCCTGAACTGCTGCCCAAGCACATTGCCATCATCATGGACGGAAACGGCCGGTGGGCCGAATTGCGCGGCCTGCCGCGCATCGCCGGCCACGCCGAGGGCATCAAGTCCGTCCGCGAAATCATTACCCTCTGCCGGGACCTGGAGATCGGCGCCTTGACGATCTACGCCTTCTCGCAGGAGAACTGGAAGAGACCGGCCCTCGAAATCAATGCCCTCATGATGCTGCTGGAGCAGTATCTCCAGAACGAGGTGGAAGAGCTGATTCGAAAAGGCGCCCGCTTCCGAGCCATCGGACGTGTGGACTCCCTCCCCTCTTCCGCGCTCACCTGGGTCCGCAGGGTCGAGCGGGAGACCGCCCACCTCGACAAGTTGCTGTTGAACGTGGCGCTCAGCTACGGCGGTCGCTCGGAGATCGTCGATGCCGTCCGGCGTCTGGCCGAAGACGTCCAGGAGGGCCGGGCTCAACCGGACATGATCGACGAGGCCTTCCTGGAAGGCTATCTTTCCACGCATGGCCTGCCGGACCCCGACCTCTTGATCAGGACCAGCGGGGAAACCCGAATCAGCAATTTCCTCCTCTGGCAACTGGCCTACACCGAGATGTACTTCACCCCAACCCTCTGGCCCGACTTCCGCCGACGAGAAGGCCTGCTCGCCCTGCTCGAATACCAAAAGCGCGAACGGCGGTTCGGTCAGGTCTCAAAAGCCGGCGCCCCCCAGCACAGACGCTAATTCGGAGATCCGTTGGGTTTCACACACACGACGAACGATTCTGAGGCAGCCCAGATACGGCCTCGACGCCTGGACAGCCGGCGGGTCTATCCGGTCCTTGTTTTCGTTCCGCTGTTCTATCTCCTGGTTCGCTATGCCCCCCCAGCGATGTTCTTCGCCCTTGTCACCGTCGCAGCGCTCTTGGCCCTGCGGGAATTCTACCGCCTGCATTTCCGGGACGAGTCCAACCGGATCGCCATGGGGTTGGGGCTGGGGTTGACCGGTTTGCTACTGACCAGCTTGCAGTGGCCCACGCTCCTGTCGGATCGGACCGTCTTCCTCCTGACCGTCATCGCGGTGCTCGTCTCTCGGCTCTTCACCTCGCGCGAGGTGAAACA
>VGXD01000187.1 GCA_016873525.1 Nitrospira sp.
ATTTCTTCTTGATCGGCTTCGGTGTCGCGATGGCCGTATTTTTCAGCGTGGAGAGAAACGCCACCAGCGCCTCCACTTCCCTCTCTTCCATCAACTCTTTGTATTTATCCGGCATCTTCTTCTTCTCGTATTCTTTTTCGAAACCCTCCGCCATCCAGCTCTGCGGGTCCAGAATCTTCTGTTTGAGTTCTTCCGGCTTGAGCAGGCTGCCGATGTTGTCCAACTCGGGACCGCGCTTCTTGCCGCCCTCGCCGAACAGCTTGTGGCAGTTGTAGCATTCCTGCAAGTTCCACTGTTCCTTCCCCAGAGCGATGACGTCCCCGCCGGCCGCCGCGGCGCCGGCCGGCTTGGCCCCATCGCCCCCCGCCGGAGCCTCCGCAACTGCGGCTCCGCCGACAGCCTGCAAGCGTGCCATGATGCCATCGGCCTTCTCGGCCAGAGCCTTGGCCCTGGCCAGCAACTCTTCCGCCTTACCCTGCTCCGTGGCGGCGCGCTTGGCCTTCAGCAGCTTTTCGATCTTGCCCTTCTCGTCTTCCGGATCGTACTGCGGCAGGAGCGAGGCTCCCCCGATGTAGACCACGGACAACACCGCATAGAAGGCGACGAGCACCACGATGGCCTTCAGGCCGCTGATGGGCTTGATCGACGGCGCATCCAGCAGGATAAACACCGCCGCCCCCAACATCGCGTAGGCAAAAAACACGCTTTGGAAAATCGGCGGGAAGGTCAGAGCCTTGGCGACCCCGACCAAGACGGCTCCGACGATGACCCCGACGATCCCCTTTTTGATCACGCTCTTGATCAGGCTCGGCTGTTCAGCCATGCTTTCCTCGCTCCTGACGGCTTCGTTCGATGACTCCGCTCCGGCCCCAACCGGATTCTCTTCACTTAGCCTCGGGCGCGTGCCCCTTGGTGTCGGCAACCCGCAGCGTCACCACGATCGCAAAACTCACCACGATGTAAAAGGCCAACGTAATGGCCGTGATCCACCAGGCCGAATAGGATAGCGTGGGGGTGAACGATTCCGCGGTGAAATCCGGCAGCAGGTTGTAGGTGTGGAAATACTTCCGCAGCAACGACCGCACCGCCCCCATGAGCCCCATCGTCCAGATCGCGCTGAACGCCAGGAAGATCAGCACGAACTGCGAGGCGAAGTCGATCTTCCCCCAGACAATCGTGCCCTGACGGATCGCGCGGTTGTACAGGATATAGTTCATGACCGTCACGAAGACCAGGGTAAACGCGGCTGAATTCTTGGCCGGCATCAGGGCCAGGAACCCCCAGTCGGACGGCAGCTCCAAGTGCTCCGTGGCCAGGGCCTGCGTCGCCACAAACCCGTGCGGCGTCATCCAGATCGCATTGCCGACCACCACCATGAGGAAGCCGACCTTGATGAAGGTCCGCGACGAAACCGTGATGCGGCCGAGCGGCGGGATGACCTTGCTTAAAAGCATGGGCGCCAACACCAACGGCAGGAGCACGCCCAACGACTTGGGATCGGGAACCGGAAAGAGCGTCCAGGTATAGGTCATGACAAAGGGCAGGGCGATCATCACCAGCATCGTCAAAGCCGACATCCGCACCCGCTCGACCCCTTCGATGCGTTTCATGCTGAGCCAGATGTAATAGTTGCTGGCCAGGAAGATCAAGCCGATCATGGCGCCCTGCATCTCGAAGAACATCGAGAGCTGGTCGGCCATCATGTACGGACAGATGGAGGCATCGTAGTCGCAGAGTTCATAGGCCAACAGATAGCCCATGAAAGGCAGAAACAGCAGCGCGCCCACGCCGATGAGATTTCCGACAAACCCCATCCAGTCGTAATAGGACCGCTCGCTCTCGCTCTTGGCTCCCAGGAACATGTAGGCCGCGATCAGCCCGGCAATGAACCCGCCGAACGTGACGTTGCCGACCAGCCGGTGCAAGTTGAGCGGCATCCAACTGTAGTTGAAAATTTTATCCCACAGCGAGGCCGTCTGGATAAAGTCGGCGAGTGAAATGCCTTCGATGGCTTTGGACGGCGTGTTCATGAAGGACGTCGGGCCGTCGATCACGAACAGCGTCACGGTCCCGATCAGGTTCAGCAAGACCCCCAGCGCAATGTGCCGGGCCTTCTTCTCCCCCTTCCAGGCGTCCCAACTGTAAAAATACAGGTAGAGCACGATCGTCTCCGCGATAAACAGGAGGGGATAGATCACCGCGAAGATCAGGAAGAAGTGGTTGATCAGCCAGGTCGTGAATTGCGGATAGGTGGCCAGGAGCACGAAGATGAAGAGGCCGCCGGTCAAGGCCGTCATACTGTATAGAATGACCGTGACCTTGGTCACTTCCTTGGCCAATCGGTCGTAGCGGGGGTCCTGCTTGCGATACCCCAGCCACTCGGAAATGACCACAAAGATCGGTGCCCCCAGGATAAACCCTGCGAACAAAATATGGAGCTGGGCGACGATCCAAACCGCGGTTCGATTCCCCGTGTAGGGGAACTCGGTGACCGGGGCGTTCGGAACCTGGGCATAGGCCGTGGCCCCGAACGCCACCAGTAGACCGAGCGTGATAAGGAGACTACGCTGCCACATTTTCATGTTGTCTCGCCGCCCCCATCCAGAGTCCTAGGAGATCACTTGCCGCCAGCGGCAGGAGCCGGAGTTGCCGCCGGAGCCTCACCGGCCGGAGCCGCCGGCGCAGCGGGCGCCGCCGCGCCTTCCGCAGGAGCCGCCGCCGGAGCCGCTCCAGCCGCGCTGCCCACCGGCACCCAGGCGTTCTTCGCCTGATCCCACTCCATGCCCTTGAGCCCGAAGCTCCGCTCGAAGGCCACCAGCTTCCAACGATCCTCGTCTGACAGCTTGCTCTTCCACGCCTTCATCTTGGTGTTGGGCACCCCTTCAGAAATGCGCCAGAACCACACCGAATCCGAATACAGCTTCATCCGCTCGGTGACCCGGAAATCGCGGGCCCCGGCCTTGACCGGCTTGCCGTCCTTGCCGTGACAGCTGGCGCAGTTCACGTCGGGATTCTTGGCTCCGATGAAGATCTGCCGGCCTTCTTCCACAATCTTTTCATCGGCAAACCATCCGGCCGGCATGTGCTTGTCGGCGTATTCTGCCGGCGGCGGCGGCGGCGCCACGATCGGGCCCTCTCCTCCTTCGCCGCCACACCCGACAACCGTCAACCCGACGCCCGCTATCCCAACAAAAAAAGCCGCCTTCACCCAAGCCATACGCTTCATAGCCCCCGCTCCTTTCTTACTTACGAACCTTACCAGGTTTAATCCCGCCATCGACCGATCCGGACCTTGATCGGGATGGAGCATGATTCCGATGATGATAAACAAGACGCCGTTACCTCAGGCCAGCTGCCATGAAGCAACAGCGTCACCCGCCAAGATCGCTCCGACACCGCACAACCGCCGGTCTCGCCTCACCCGCCCAAGCCAGCCTCCTCAACGACCGGCACCCCCTACCACACCCTCGCTACTTGCGTGCCCCTTTTCCTCGCTTCGGCTGGCGCCGACCCCTTCCGATCAGCCACGCGCCTGCAAAAACCGCCATGGCCGCCGCCCCAATGCCGGCCCCGTAATATACCCAGCGAGGCGTTCCTTCGTCCGACACCGCGCAGCCTGTGCCGATATTGACCGTGACCTTGCGTTCCGTCTTGACATCGTTGGGATCAAATTGGGCGGTGATTTTTTTGTCCTGCTCAAGAGCCGCAACCAGAACCGGGTCGCCTTGGTTGTCATTGTGCAGGTGCAGCGTCGCCTTATAGTACCCTCGCGCATCGGTAAACGCGGTCGTGCCGACAGAGACCCGCGTATCCTTGACCACCACTTCCGTTTCCGCCGCCGGTTGACCGTCCGCCTTGCAGATATAGCCTTCGACCGTAAACCGGTGATCGATCTCGTGCATCGCCACCGCGACGCCCGGCGCGGACGCCGTTGCGCCCAACCACGCAACGCCGAGAGCCAGCACCGCCCTCCAATGCTTTCCGCGTCGCTTGTCTCTCGGCCCTTGCCCCATGTGCCTCGGCGCCCATCTCGCCGCTTCAAAATTCCGAATCGCTCGCAGCGCCTCTACTCTAGAAAAACCCGAACAAATACGGCACAAACCGGTTTTGGGCGCGATCTTTCTAGCATAGGACATGGTCTTTGTCAACAACGTTGCCGCCCGCGTAAAACCGGCTTGCCATGTGCCTTTTGATGCATCGAACGGGGTTTTGTGCGCGGGGTTTTGTGTGGGCTGCGGAAGGGGAGAAGGACCTTGCGCTCACACCGACAACAGGCCTGTCGTTTAGGTTGCACCGTGCGGCGAGGGACGATGCGTTTCAGCGTGGCGCGTAGGGCGTGGGGAACGGATTACAGATAGCCGCGGACCTTGGCCTCAGCTTCGGCCTGCTCGGCTTCTGCGCGACGTTGCGATTCTTTCTTCGACACCCAGGCCTCCCACGATTTTCCCGAGGCCGTGTCTTTTCCGGTGAACGCGATCGTGGCCACGTCCTCGTAGAGAATTACGCGCTCCCCGGCTTCTCCCTGGGGAAAGACTTGGAGCAGGGGACGCGACCCGGTCGCAATCCGGTTAAACAGATACCCCTCGATCGTCTCTCCGGATCGCAACTTCAGCGTGACGTCTCCGCGATAATCGAAGGCCTGCTCCACCGCTTCCGCCAATTCCCTGG
>VGXD01000188.1 GCA_016873525.1 Nitrospira sp.
CGACGCTTCACGAGCCCCGATGCACGTTTTCATATTCAGTGTCCGCATTTGCGCCGCAAGGCCGCTCCGACGAAGGCGCTGAAGAGCGGGTGGGGCCGATGCGGGCGCGACGTGAATTCGGGGTGGAACTGGGTGGCGACAAACCAGGGATGCTCCGGCAACTCGACGATTTCCACCAGCCGTCCGTCCGGCGAGAGCCCGCTCAGGACGAGCCCATGGCCGATCAGGCGTTCCCGGTAGGCGTTGTTGAATTCATAGCGGTGGCGGTGGCGTTCCCGCACTTCCGTCACGCCATAGGCCTTATGCGCCACCGTCCCCTCCTGAATCAGGCAGGGATAGGCGCCCAGCCGCATTGTGCCGCCCAGGTCGTTGACGGACCGCTGGTCCGCCATCAGGTCGATCACGGGGTGCGGCGTGTGGGCATCGAACTCGGAACTGTTTGCGCCGGCCAGGCCGGCCACGTGGCGGGCCAACTCGATGACCGCGCATTGCATGCCCAGGCACAAGCCGAAAAACGGGATGCCTCGTTCCCGCGCGTAGCGGATGGTGTCGATTTTGCCCTCGATGCCGCGCGTTCCGAAGCCGCCGGGGATGAGGATGCCGTCCACATCCCGCAGCATTCGTTCCACGCCGGTGCGTTGCACCTCGTCCGATTCGATCCAGTGGATGTTGACGCGGGTCTCATGGTCGATGCCGCCGTGCACGAGCGCTTCGGCCAGACTTTTGTAGGACTCCTTCAGCCCCACGTATTTGCCCACCAACGCGATGGCCACCTCGTGCTTGGGATGCTTGATCTTCTGCACCATGGCATCCCATTCGCGCAGATTGGGCTGGCCCGTCTCCAAGTGCAGGAGCCGGACGATCATCTCATCCAGGCCTTCCTTCCGGAAGACGATCGGGACTTCGTAAATCGTCTCCACGTCCTTGGCCGTAATCACCGCCCCCTTCTCGACGTTGCAGAACAGCGCAATCTTGTCCTTGAGGTCGGGGGGGAGGTAGCGGTCGGTCCGGCACAGGAGGATGTTGGGCTGGATGCCGATCTCGCGTAGTTTGTTGACGGAGTGTTGCGTGGGCTTCGTCTTCAACTCGCCCGCAGCGCCGATGTAAGGGACCAAAGTCAGGTGGACGTAGAGGACGTTTTCGCGGCCCACGTCGTAGGGCATTTGCCGGATTGCTTCCAGAAACGGGAGGCTCTCGATGTCCCCGACGGTGCCGCCGATTTCGACGATTGCGACGTCGGTGCCCTGGGCGGCCTCAAGAATGGTCCGTTTGATTTCGTCGGTGATGTGCGGCACCACTTGGACGGTGCCCCCCAGGTAATCGCCGCGCCGCTCCTTTCGGATCACTGCGTCGTAGATCCGGCCGGTGGTGTAGTTGTTGCTCTTGGTCAGGGTCAGGGAGGTGAAGCGCTCGTAGTGGCCGAGGTCCAGGTCGGTCTCCGCCCCGTCGTCGGTGACGAAGACTTCGCCGTGCTGGTAGGGGTTCATCGTGCCGGGATCGACGTTGATGTAGGGGTCCAGCTTGAGGAAGGTGATTTTCATTCCCCGGCTTTCGATGAGGTTGCCGATCGAAGCCGAGGCCAGCCCCTTGCCGAGGGACGACACCACGCCGCCGGTCACGAAGATGTACTTGCCGCTTGTGGCCATCTCAGCCTCCGTGTAATCGGGCCGTCAACAGGGAACGAGTTTTTGCAGGGCGGCCGCAGCCGCGTCCAGATCTTCCGGGGTGTCGATCCGGAGCGAGCCATGCGACGTTTCCCACACCCGAATGCGCATGCCCTGCTCCATGGCGCGGAGCTGCTCGAGCTTTTCCGCCTCTTCGAGCACGCCGGTCGGCAGGTCCGCGATCTGCAACAGGGTGTCGCGCGTGTAAATGTAAAGGCCCAGGTGCACATAATGCAAGCCGCCCACGGGCTCTCCGGCAGCCCCGTCCCTCACGTGGGGAATGGGCGCCCGGGAAAAGTACAGCGCTTCGCCGTGATGGTCTGTGACGACCTTGACGACGCCGGGATTATGGAGCTCTTCCGGGGACGTCAGGCGCCGCTTCAAGGTGCCCATGGCTGCGCCGCTGGCCAGAAACGGACCCACCAGATCGGTGAAGAGCCCGGGATGCAGGGCGATCTCGTCGCCTTGCAGGTTCATAAAGACGTCGCCTTCGAGTTGCCGCGCCACTCCTGCGACCCGGTCCGTTCCCGTTCGGAAGGGGTCGCGGGTCAGGACGACGTCGCCCCCGAATCCCTGCACGGTTTCGCTGATACGGGGGTCGTCGGTGGCGACCAGCACCCGGTCGATGCCCGGCGCGGCTTGCACCCGTTCGTAGACGTGCTGGATGAGCGGTTTGCCCAGTAACCGGGCCAAGGGTTTGCCGGGGAACCGAGAAGACCCGAATCGAGCCGGGATGACGACGGTCACGGAGGGGGTGCGGTTAGGCATGCTCTAACGCCTCGGTCAGTTGCGTGGCGGTCACCGTCGCCGTGCCGACGACGCCGACGACGATGCCGGCGGCCTGGTTGGCGAGGATGGCGCTGTCGCGCATCGACGCTCCCGTCGCCAGGGCCAAGGCGAGGGTGCTGACCACGGTGTCGCCGGCTCCGGTCACGTCGTAGACTTGCCGGGCCATCGTGGGGATGTGCCAGTGCGCGCCGTCGGATTCGAAGAGGCTCATGCCCTGTTCGCCCCGGGTGATCAGCACTGCGTGGCAGCCCAGCCGTTGCCGGATGACTTCGCCGGCTTCGGTCGTCGAGCGATCGTCATCCGCCTGGATGCCGGACGCCTGGCTGGCCTCCAGGTGGTTGGGCGTCACCACGGTCACGCCTTTGTAGTAGGAAAAGTGTTCCACTTTCGGATCGACGATAATGGGGATACGGCGGAGCGTGGCCAGGCGGGTGAGTTCGGTCATGAGCGGCATCGTCACGACGCCCTTGGCATAGTCGGAAACCACGAGGCAGGAAATTTCGCGCAGCCGGGACTCCACGTAACGGATGATGCGGCGTTGGATCGGCGTCTTGATGTCCGACCGTCGTTCCACGTCGAACCGCACGATCTGCTGGTTGTGCGCCACGACGCGAGTCTTGCGGGTCGTCGGCCGTCCGGGGTCGATCACCACGCCGCCTCTTCCCTGTCGCGTCAGCCCCAGTTCCTTGAGCAGGCAGCGGCCGCCCTCGTCGCTTCCCACGACGCCGCAGATATCCGCTTTGCCGCCCAGGGCCAGGATGTTGTGGTAAACGTTGGCGGCTCCACCCAGTTGCAGCGACTCGGAATGGACCTGGACCACCGGGACCGGGGCCTCGGGGGAAATACGGCTGACCTTGCCCCAGATGTAATGGTCCAGGATCAGATCCCCGATCACCAGGACGCCGGCTTGCGGAAACCGTTGGATATGGCGTTGCAACGCCCGCAGTTGCGGACGGGAGAAGGCGTCCGTCTCCCCTGCTCGAACGGTGCTGCGTGTTTTGGTCGTCATGGTCTGATCCGTCGCCTAAAAAGTGGGCGTGACACCGCTCCTACCGGATGGCCTGGCCGAGCCGTTCCCATCGCACCCATTGTTTCCAATCCCCCTGCCCGCTCCAGGACCAGTATATTCGAAATGCCTTGCCCTTGATCTTCTCGGTCCGCACGAAGCCCCAAAACCGGCTGTCGAGGCTCTGGTCCCGGTTGTCGCCCATGACAAAATAGGCGTCCTCCGGCACCGTGATGGGGCCGAAGTTGTCCCGTGGGTTGATCATCCCGTCGATGACGCCGGGGTCGATTCGCTGGGTATAGGCGCGATCGTCCATCGGGACTCCGTTGACCAGGACCGTTTTGTTGCGGATCTCGATCTGATCGCCGGGGAGTCCCACGATGCGCTTGATGAAATCCTTTTCCTCATCTTCGGGATAGCGGAATACGATGACGTCTCCCCGCTCCGGTTGTCCGAAGGACACGAGCGTGCGGGACGTGTAGCAGGTCACCGGAGGGAAGGTCATCCGGACCTTGCAGTCGGCCGGCCACTGGATGCCGTAGGACAGTTTGCTGACCAGAATGTGGTCGCCGATTTGAAGCGTGGGAATCATCGAGCCGGAGGGAATCTTGAAAGCTTGCACCATGAAGACCCGGATCGCGAAGGCGAGCAGCATGGCCACGATGATCGCTTCCGCATATTCGCGCAGGATTGATTTGCGGGATGGACCGGTGTGGTCGATTTCGTCCAGGTGGTCGGGCAGCGGGCTTGCCGTCTGGGCCGGAGGCGTGATGGGGGCTGCGACCGCGTCGCCCGTCTCCTCGATGCGGGAAGGAGTCTGCTCCATCCTACTCCCCCGTGACTTTCAAGAGGGCCAGGAACGCTTCCTGGGGCACCTCGACGCGCCCGATCTGTTTCATCCGTTTCTTGCCCTCTTTTTGCTTCTCCCACAGTTTCCGTTTGCGCGAGATGTCGCCGCCGTAGCATTTGGCGGTGACGTTCTTCTTGATCGCGCCGACGGTCTCCCGCGCGATGATCTTGTTGCCGATGGCGGCCTGGATGGCGATCTCGAACATCTGTTTGGGAATGAACTCCTTCATCTTCTCGGCCATCTGGCGCCCCCTGATCTGGGCCTTGTCCTGATGGGTGATGAACGAGAGGGCATCGACGGTTTCCCCGTTGAGGAGGATATCCAGCTTGACAAAGTTTG
>VGXD01000189.1 GCA_016873525.1 Nitrospira sp.
ATTCCAGGCTCGTGGCGGAGGCGATGGTCAAGGAAGCCCTCGCCAACCCCTGGCTGAGCAACTACACGAAGGCCAAGGGCCGGCAGCCCGTGGTGGTCGTCGGCACGATCCTGAACCGCAGCCATGAACACATCAACGTCCAGACCTTCGTAACGGATCTCTCCCGCGAGTTGACCAACTCGCAACAGGTCACCTTCGTGGCCGGCAAGGGCGAGCGGGAAGAAATTCGTGCGGAACGGGCCGAGCAAGCCGTCCATGCCCGCGAGGACACGCAGAAAGCCCCCGGCAAAGAGATCGGCGCCGACTACATGCTGAAGGGCAACATCTCCACCATCCTCGACGAAGCCGAAGGCACCAAGGCGGTCTTCTACCAAGTCGATCTCGAAATGGTGGACCTCGAAAATAACGTGAAGGCCTGGTTCGGCCAAAAGAAGATCAAGAAAGTCGTCGAACGAAAACGCGTGCTCTTTTAAGTTCCAATCCGTCGAGCCTCTCCACGTCGTCCGCCAAGCTCGTGAGCAAACCCCGTCCGACAATCAGCCCGGCCTCCCTGCGTCCGACCCGGCTGATCCTGGCCGTAACCATTCTGGCGCTCACCGCGCTTCCCGGCTGTGGCGCCGCCACCAGCCGCTATGCTCTCGTGGAAAACAGCCTGCGGGCCGGGGACGTCGCTCGCGCCGACCAGATCGTCGAACAGGCGGAACGCGACTACGGCACGGCCGGTCGCCTCCTCTATCGGATGGACCGAGGCATGACGCTCCACTTGGCCGGACGGTACCGAGAAAGCACGGCCATCCTGGACCTGGCGGAACAGGACGTGGAAGACCTCTACACCCGCCGCCTCCGCACCGAAACCAAGGCCTTTCTCGTCAACGACACCATGCTGCCCTACGAAGGCGAGCCCTACGAGCAAGTC
This sequence comes from Nitrospira sp., assembly GCA_016873525.1. GTDB lineage: Bacteria > Nitrospirota > Nitrospiria > Nitrospirales > Nitrospiraceae > SCVQ01. The sequence goes on from VGXD01000189.1 coordinate 917, forward strand.
ATGCTCAACGTGTTCAAGGCCTTCAACTACGCGGAGACGGGACAATTAGCCGACGCGGTCGTCGAGGCGCGCAAGATCGATCACCGCCTGACCCTCTTCTCGGATCAGGCCCCCGACAAGGATGCCTATCGCGACGACGCCTTTGCCCGCTACCTCACCGGCATCCTCTACGAAGCGACCGGCGATCTCAACAACGCCTTCATCGCCTATCGAAAGGCTTACGAGGGCTATCGCCAAACACGCCCCTGGGCCCGCGTCGCGGTTCCTCCGGCCTTGCAAGCCGACCTGCTCCGGACAACGGAGGCGTTGCATCTGACGCAGGAACACCAAGAATACAAACAGGCCTTCCAGGATTTCGCGTGGCAGCCGAACCCCGCACAGCAGGACCTCGCCCAGATCGTGGTAATCAGCTATAATGGCGTCGCGCCGAAAAAAGAAGACCAGTTTCTCGATCTCCCCATCAGCCTCAACGCCCTGCAACTGGTCTTGATGACAAAAGGCGCCGTGGGCCCCAGCAATCAGGAGACCCGCATCACGGAAAGCGTTCTGTACGGGCTCACCGGCCGGGTCGTGCGTGTGGCGCTTCCACGGTTGGTCCCGCAGAAGTCCCAGGTGACCTACGGACAGATCTCGTTGAGAGGGGCGGGGAACGGGCAGACCTTCACGAGCCGGACCGAACTCGTGCAAGACTTCAGCGCCTTGGCCGCTAAGAGCTTGAACGACCGCTACACGCAGATCGCGATCAAAGCCGTGGCCCGCGCCGCGGTGAAATATGCCTTGGCCGAGGGAGCCGGCCAAGGAGCCCGCGCCGCGGCAGGGAAAGACGCCGGCCCCCTTGCGGGGATCCTCGTCGGCGCGATGGCCCATGCGCTGGCCATCGGCTCGGAAGAGTCCGACAAGCGAAGTTGGCGCACCCTGCCGGACGAGATTCAGCTCGCGCGCCTCTGGGTGCCTGCCGGAACCTATGACATGCGGGTCCGCCAGGTCACCCGCAACGGGGCCCCAGGCCGCGACGCCGGCCGCACCCTGACGCTGCAACGGGGAGAGACCACGTTTGTGATCGAGCGAGTCGTCCAATGACCGAAACCTCTCGGATGGACCGCTTCAGCGGGCTTGTGATCTGCCTGGCCGTGATAACGCTTGCGACCTTCGGGGGATGCACCTGGGGCAGGGGAGCCGGCCAACCTGCCTGGATCGAAGGGACCAGCCGCACCTATCCGCCGGACCAATACCTCATCGGCGTCGGACAAGCAGATTCGCAGCCTGCCGCAGCCGAACGCGCCTACGCCGCCGTGGCCAAAATTTTCAAAGCCGAGGTCAGTGCCCAATCCCGCGATTGGGAGTTCTTCCTCTTGAAGGAACAGCGCGGCACGACGCAGACCGAACGACGCCTCACCCTGGACCAGATCACGCGCGTCACCACCGACAAAGTCCTGCAAAACGTGCGCATCCTGGAAGGCTGGTTCGACCCACGATCAGGACGGCACTATGCCCTGGCCGGGATGAATCGATCCCAGGCTGCGACGGCCTTCCTCGAGCGGATCGAGGAACTGGATGGGGCGGTCGAGAGCGACCTGAAGGAATCCCGCCAGGGGCACGACCTCCTGGCTCGGCTACGAAGCCTCAGACGCGCGGCCAAGAATTTGGTCCTGCGCGAGGCCTACAATGCCGACCTGCGCGTGGTCCGGCCGAGCGGCCACGGGACGGACCCCAGGTACCACGTGGCCGATCTGACCAGCGAGCTGGAACAGTTCATGACCGCTCACCTGGCCATCGGCGTGGCCGTCACGGGCGATCAGGCGGAGCCGGTGCGACGCGCCGTGATGGAAGGATTGATCCGCGAGGGGCTGCCGGTCACCTCGCGGCCGCTCGGCCTGGAAGCAGGATCGGCTGGAGCCGAAGCGGTCGTCGGAACAGAGGGGAATGGGGCAGAGCGGCCACTGGAGTTGCTCGTCAAGGGAACCGTGCGCCTCTGGAAGGCGAATGTCCCGGACCCTCAATTTAAGTACGTCCGCTGGTGCAGCGATTTCGTCATCGTCGAAGCCGGGACCCAGCGGGTGGTCGGCGCCGTCTCGCGCGCGGGGAAGGAAGGCCATCTGACCGAGGGGGAAGCCTCGGCCAAGGCCACCAAAATCATGCAGCAGGAAGTCACCTCGGAGTTGGCTAAGACCCTGGCCGGCTACGTCTACGGAGAAGTGGATCAACCTGGCCCCACACCTCCGGCCGCCTGTCCCAAAGAGGGCTAGGGCAGAGGACAACACCGATCATCGCCGCAACCTATTTGAGAGGAACCCATCGATGAGCACAACGTCCAAACAGCGACCGTCCGGCAAACACGCGGCCGCGCGATCGGCGCCGGCCGGGGAGAAAACGTCGGCGCCGGCCAGGGCCTCCGGTCGCCAGGGAAAAGCTTGCGTGATCGAACGCATCATGGCGGACACGCGCGAAATCCGAGGCGGCAGTCTCCTGACCACGTTGAAGAGGCAGGGCTATGAAGAATTGCCCCTGGAGGAAATCCAGGATCGTCTCTCGAAGCTCCGCACCGCCTTGGCTGAATTCGTCATCTCGAAAAGGGGATAACCGATGCCGTTTTATTATTTCGACACCTCGGCCCTGGTCAAACGCTACAGCCGCGAACGCGGCACCAGCACCGTGAACGCCTTGCTGGCCAAACGCGGCAAGACCGCCATTTTAGGAACGGTCTCGATCACGGAATTTTACTCGGCGGTGGCCATGAAGGCCCAACTGGGAGAACTGACGCGGGATGATTGGTACTCGGTGATCTTCAAATTCGAATCCGAGGTGGACCGGGGGCTCTACCACTTTGTGGCGCCCTCCCGCCGGACATTTCTCACGACCAAGCAACTCATCCTCGATCATCCCTATCTCCGCCCCCCCCAGGCATTGCAATTGGCGCTGGCGCAGGAGTTGCGGCCGCTGAGGTTATCGATGGTGAGTTCCGACCGGCAGGTGCTGGAGCTTTGTCGTCCCTTCGGCATCAAGCCGATCAATCCCGAAGACGACTAGCAAGCAGAGGAGCGATGGCCCTTACACGAAGAGCCGATAGCTGAAGGACACGCTTCTGCCGGCCGATCGACTCTTTCCCGCTCATCGTCCCTTCCGGCAGTGCTATTGGATGTATTCCCAGGTATCCACTTGCTTCAGACTATAGTGGACGGCCTCTTTCAGCTTCTTGAGCTTGGGATCGGCATCCGTCGCGTGGATCTTCTGGAGGGACTTGGAGAGGGTATAGAGCGGCTCGTAGGACCGTCGATCCGGCAGTTTGCCCAAGGCCCAGGCGGCTTCGGTCTTGACGGCGACATCGTCGCTGTTCAGCGCGTCGATCAAGGGCAAGATGATCGAGAAGTCCCCGTGCAGCGCCCCGACAAGCCCCAGGCCCTTGGCTGCGGCGGCCCGCAGGTCCGGCCGGCCTGATTGCATGGTCTCGATCAGGACGGGGATGCTCTCCTTTTGGCCGATGTTGCCCAGCGCAACAGCCGCCGCCTTGGCAACTTCAAGATCGGGTTCCTTGAGCGCAGTCAGCAAACGCGGGGCCGCTTGCGCCGAGAAGATGTCGCCAAGCTGGGCAACGATCTGCACCTTGCGCGCCGACGTGGCAGCCGAATCATCCAACAACTTGAGCAGACGGTCCTCCTGCCCCCATTCGGCCGCCAGCAGGATCGGAAAGTCGTATTGATCAAA
>VGXD01000190.1 GCA_016873525.1 Nitrospira sp.
TGGATCGGCCGTGCACCAGAAGACATCGTCCCTGTGTAAGTCCAGGGCAAGCTTGCCGGTCATGTGGTGGGCGACCACCGCCTGATGGACATGCACCGCGCCCTTGGGCCTGCCGGTCGTCCCGCTGGTAAAGTGGAGCAGGGCCATGTCCTCCGGGTCGGTCGGGGCGATCATAAACCGGTCGCCGGCCTCGGCCAACAGCCAATGATAGTCGTGTGTGCCGGCAACATGAGTCGGCTTGTGATTGTCCCCGACCAGCAAGACTTGATCGAGGTGCGGGAGCGACTCGCGCAGCCCCGCCACCTTCCGCTGGTACAGCGATTCGGTCGTGACAAGGACCTTGGCCTCGCCGATCGCCAGACGCGCGCGGATGGGCTCCGGACCGAAGGCCGAGAACAGCGGGCAGAAGACGCTCCGATTCTTGAGCGTGCCGAAAGCCGTCACGTAGAGTTCGGGGATGCGCCCGGCCAGGACGTAGACGCGATCCCCCTTCCCCACGCCCAACTTCTGCAGCACGTTGGCAAACCGGTTGCTCAGTTCTTCCAGCCGGCCATAGGTGTAGTCGCGAATCTCGCCGTTCTTGCCGATCCACCGCAGGGCCAGGTGATCGCGCAGAGGCCCGGCGGCGTGACGATCGACGGCTTCGTATGCGATGTTGAGTCCCCCGCCGGGAAGCCCGTCAAGCTCGCGCCTGGCCCTGTCCCACGAAAAGCTCGCGCGGACCTCATCGTAGTCAGGCAGATTCGGAATGGTCCCCCATTCCCGTCTCGACTTGATGATTGTTTCGCATCCCATCGATGAAACCCTTCTCCCCAAAACTCTGCAAGGGACAGACCACGATGGAATCCGATGCCCCGAGGGGAAAGGCGTCCTAATACGGGCCGTTGCGCAAGGCACAGGCGAAGGACAACCCCAGGCTGTAGCATTATTCGACAGGCCGGACATGAAGGACGTAGACTTTCGCGCCAAGAGACCGGCCTCGGCCTTTTATCCTCTGCCTTTCTTTGCTCAGAACCACGCAATTTCATCGTCTTATCCTCAAAGATGGAACGAGCGGCAAGCATGGTTCTTGCGTGTCTTCCGGCTACAGACGGAGGGATGAGCTTGTCCAGAGCGATCCACCCGAAACAAGCCGAAGCGGGCGGCCAAGGACCGACGGTGCGAGAAACGGTTTGGCAATGAAGATGACGCTGTGCCATCTGACCGGCAGTTTGAAAGGCCGAACGCAGTACTTCGACACCGACTCGATCAGCTTCGGCATCGGAGGCGAGTGCGGGATCGTTTTCGACGAGACGAAGGATTCGACGGTCTGTCCCGTCCACGCCGAGCTGGCCGTGGAGGACCAGAGCCCGGTCATCCGCGACCGAAGCGGACAGAACGCCCTCCTGATCAACGGCCAGCGCAGCACCGAGGCCCAGTTGAAGGACGGGGACCTCATTCAGTTCGGGGAGGGCGGCCCGCTGGTCCGCTTCCGGCTCCTCTGCGACGAGGCTCCGGAGTGCAAGCCGTGGAAACACATCGTCGAGGACTCGCGCGACATCGTTGTGCGGACGCCCCACCCTCGTTCCATGTCGGCTTTTTACCTGACGCGACACCTGCTGGCCGACGTCGCCCGTTACGGCTCGTTGCCGGCCAAGATCGCAGCCGCAGCGCTCATCCTGGTGCCCATGCTGATCATTGCCCTATTGGGGATCACCACCTACCGGCAATACCAGACAGCCAGGGCCTCGGAACAACGGATGGCCGAACTCGTCGGCCAGCTCGAGGCCGGACGCCTCACCAGCGCCAACCTGGAACAACGGATCGAACGGGAACGCCAACACGCGGCGGAACTGAGCCGCCAGCGAGACGAACTGGTGGCCACACTGACGGCCTCGCTCAAAGAGCAGGAAGCCACACGCCGGTCCCAGCAGGAGATTCAGGCGATCCGCCGGCAATTGACGACGCTGGAAGGCGCGCAGAAGTTTGCGGAAGACATCGTGCGCCGCTTCGAGGGCGGCGTCGGCTTGCTGCAAGGCGGGTACGGGTTTCGAGAAAAGGAGACCGGCCGGCCGCTCCGCTATCAGGGATTCGATCCGCGCGGAAATCCGTTTCTCGACAAAGACGGCAACACGCTGGTGACGACCGACGGCACGGCCCCTCCGGTCGTGATCTATTATGCCGGCACCGGCTTCCTCGTGGATCGGGTGGGAACGATCGTGACCAACCGCCACATGACCCGGATGTGGGAGACCTACGAGCCGGCCCAACAAGCCCTCCAGGCCGGATTCGAGCCGGAGCTGCGGCTACTCCGGATTTTCTTTCCCGGGACGCCTGAGCCCTATACCCTCCAACTCCTCGGCGCATCCGAGCAAACCGACCTCGCGGTCCTGTGGACGGACCGGCCTCCGGCCGGTGTCGCGCCGCTCGCGCTGGCGCCGGCCGGGGAGACGCCGGGGGTCGGAGAGCCGGTCGTGGTACTCAGTTACCCCGGCACCTTCGACAGCATCCTGGCACGCCTGGCCAAACCGATCAGCGACGAGATCCTCCGCGAGGGAGCCGCCAACTCGGTCCGGCTCGCCGAGGCCCTTGCGCGGCGGAAGCTGGTCCGTCCGCTGGCCACGCAGGGCCACGTCTCCAACGTCTCGCCGGAGGCCATCACCTTCGAGGCCGGCGGCGGCGGCGGGAGCAGCGGGGGGCCGGTCTTCGACAAAAACGGCCGGGTCATCGCCGTCAACAGCGCCGGCTTCACCAAGGTGCACGGTCTCAACCTTGGGCTGCCGGTCCGCCTGGCCAGGGATCTGCTGGCGCAACTGCGCGTGCCGGTGCGCGAGCCGGTCCGGCACTCAACGGAGGGACCGTGAGAGTCTTACTTGCCGCGGACGCATCGCCCGACTCCAGAAACGCCGCGCAGATGATCAAGCGCCTGGCCGACCCGCCGGACCTTGATGTGCTCAATGTCGTGGACGTGGAAGCGCTGCAACATGCCTACATCTCGCCATCGATGCCGCCGGGCTACTACGAAACCTACCGGAAAGAGGTGTCGGAGGCGGCCGAACGCATGCTCCACGAACTGCGGGACGAACTCGCTCCCCATGCCGCGCACATCCGCTTGATCGCCGATACCGGCGATGCGGCGGAGAGCATTATCCAGACCTCGCAGGAGTCAAAAAGCCAGCTCGTGGTCATGGGACAGCGGGGCATGACGGCCACTCTGACTTTCCTCCTGGGCGGGGTGACGCAGAAGGTCGCCACCTATGCGCCCTGTTCCGTGCTGGTCGTCAAACAGTCCGGCGCAACCTTGGATCGCCTGCTCCTGGCCGTGGACGGATCGGAGGAATCGAACAAAGCCGTCCAGTTTCTTTCCCATGTCCCCTTCAAAAGCCCCCTCCGGCTGACAATCGTGACGGTCTGGCCAGGCCGGCCTGCCGAACCGCTTGCGCCCTCCGGGCCTCAGGACGAGTTCACCGGCAAGGAGGTGGTCCGAACGAAGGGCGAAGACCTCTTGCGCAGCGTCGCCGCCGCTTTTCGGAACGGACCCTACGGGGTGGAAACCGAATGGCTCCAGGGAGACCCGGCCCTGTCCATCCTGGAAGCGGCCGTACGGCACCAAGCCCAAATGATCGTCCTCGGAGCCAGGGGCTTGAAGGCCATCAAACGATTCCTGTTGGGGAGCGTCTCTCAGAAGGTGCTGGTCCATGCTCCCTGCTCCGTCCTGATCGTCCGCTGAACGGATCACGCGGCAGCCGATAGGCACAGACATGACACCCATCAACGTGTTGATCATGGGGGCGGCCGGCCGGGACTTCCACAACTTCAACGTGGTCTTTCGTGACAACCCTCGATACCGCGTCCTGGCCTTCACGGCAGCCCAAATTCCCCACATCGACGAACGGTGCTATCCCTCCGTCCTGGCCGGACGCCTCTATCCGAAGGGCATTCCGATCCATCCGGAAGAGGATCTGGAAACCTTGATCGACTCCATGGGGATCGACCGGGTCGTTTTCGCCTACAGCGATTTGTCCCACGAAGCGGTCATGCACAAGGCCTCGCGGGTCCTGGCCGGAGGCGCGGACTTCATGCTGCTCGGCCCGCGCTCCACGATGCTCCGAGCCGGCAAGCCGGTCGTCTCCATCTGTGCGGTCAGAACCGGCTGCGGCAAGAGCCCCGTCGCCCGCAAAGTCGCGGCCATCTTCCGGCGCGAGGGGCTTCGCGTGGTCGTCGTCCGCCACCCGATGCCTTACGGCGATCTTGCCAAACAGGAGGTTCAGCGCTTTGCCGCTCTCGAGGACCTCCGCCGCGCCCACTGCACGATCGAGGAGATGGAAGAATACGAGCCGCACCTCGTCAACGGAGACGTGGTCTATGCCGGCGTCGACTACGAAAAGATTCTCCGCCTGGCGGAAGGCGAAGCCGACGTGATCCTCTGGGATGGGGGCAACAACGACCTCCCCTTCTACCTGCCGGACCTGGAACTCGTGCTGGTCGATCCGCACCGGGCCGGCCACGAACGGACCTACTTTCCCGGCG
>VGXD01000191.1 GCA_016873525.1 Nitrospira sp.
TCAGTCGCCGAATATCGCGCCGTTTCTTGCACAGGGTTCGCTGTTGCCCTCCGAGGGCAATCTGGTGACCATCGGCTATCCCCACGGGTCCATCGCGCTGGGCCGCATGCAAAAAGAGGAGCCCCGCCTGCTTATCGAAGGCCTCTGCTCGGAGTTGGCCGGCCGGCCGGTGCGGCTCCGTATGGTCGAACTCACGGACGGCCAGGCCGCCGGCCCCAGTATGGCGCAAGCCCGCGCGGCCAAAGAACGGGACCAGAAGCAGGCGCTCCTGGAGCGCACCAAGTCCCATCCCCTGGTCAAACAAACCCTGGATGTTTTTGGAGGAGAGCTGATCGACGTGCGTCACGTCACACCGCAGAAGGAGACCCCGGAATGACCAAGAATCCATTCGGCAACATGGGCAACATCATGAAGCAAGCCCAGGCCATGCAGGAACAGATGGCCAAGATTCAGGAACAGGCCTCCGCCAAACGGGTGGACGGAACGGCCGGCGGCGGCATGGTCACGGTGACCGCCAACGGCGCGATGGACATCGTGGCCGTCAAGATCGACCCCGAAGTCGTCAAGTCTGGCGACGCCGACATGTTGCAGGACCTGGTCATGGCCGCCACCAACGAGGCTTTGCGCAAGGCGCGCGAGATGATGGCGGAGGAAATGAAGGCCGTCACGGGCGGGTTGCGCATTCCGGGACTGCTCTAAAAACAATGCTGATGGCTGAACGCGGAATGCTGAATAACGGGAGCCCTACTCCTCCGTTCAGCGTTCGTCATTCATGATGCTGACTGGAGGATTATGGGCGTCGACCAGAAGGGCCTGCTCGCCCAGTTGATCCGCGAACTGGTCCGGCTCCCCGGCATCGGGCAGAAGACCGCCCAGCGCTTGGCCTTTCACTTGCTGAAGACCGAGCGGGAGGAAGCTCTGCGCCTGGCCGACGCAATCCGGGGCGTGAAGGACGGCTTGGCCTTCTGCCGGCAATGCCGCAACATCGCCGAGGAGGACCTCTGCGAGTTTTGCCGCGATCCCAAGCGGGACCGCACGAAAATTCTGGTGGTCGAAGAACCGAGCACCCTCTACGCCATCGAACGCACCGGAAGCTACCGAGGCCTCTACCACGTCCTGCTCGGCGCCCTCTCCCCCCTGGACGGCGTCGGCCCCGCCGAGATCAAGGCCCATGAGTTGGAAGCCCGCGTAAAAGACGGCGGCATCCGAGAAGTGATCCTCGCCACCAATCCCACGATCGAGGGAGAAGCCACAGCCATCTACCTGACCAAGCTCCTCAAGCCCCATGGAACGACGGTGTCCCGGATCGCCTACGGCATTCCGGTCGGCATGGACATCGAATATGCGGATGAGGTCACGCTGATCAAGTCGCTCGAGGGACGCCGCGACCTCTGACGGGCGTCGGCGAGACGCGAACGTTGGCATTGAGGAAACAACCTGGCTCTGTTATAGTTTCGCGAGCAAGGCGCAGACGCCACCCCGGTCACTCAAAGGGAGCACGATGGCCAAACCAGCGACAAAATCCGCCAAGCCGAAACGCGCGCAAGCCTCCAAGCGCGGCCCTGTGAAAGCCCGAAAACCGGTCAAAAAACAGGCCGTGAAAGCGGCCTCCAAACCGGCTAAGAAACCGGGGGCGAAACCGGCCAAGAAATCAGCCGTGAAGCCCGCCAAGAAGCCGGCCGTGCAATATGCCGACATTCGCCGCGATCTCCTGCGGCAGCGGGCCAAGCTCCTGGAGGAAGCCGGGATCATCGTCACGAAACGCAATGAGTTCGAGCCCTTCCCGGACCTCAGCGATCAGGCGACGGCGGAAATGGACCAGAACTTTTCTCTCCGCTTGAAGGAACGGGAGCAGAAGCTGGTGAAGAAAATCGACGAGGCGCTCGAGCGCATGGCCTCACATACCTACGGCATCTGCGAGCGCTGCGACCAGAAGATCCCCTACAAACGACTCAAGGCGCGTCCCGTGACCACGCTCTGCATCGAGTGCAAGACCCTCCAGGAGTACGAAGAAAAAATCCGCCAATAGCGGCCCGACTCCGCCGGCCCTCAGCGACGGGTCAATTCCGCCACGCGTTTCTTGGCGCGGACGATGCGGTCGTGTTCCTCCGGCACCCCCTCGGCCAAGGCCAAATACGTCTCGAATTCCGAGAGGGCCAGCTTCGGGTTGTCCTTGAGATAGGCCTCCGCAATGTTGAACCGCGCGATGGGATAGTTCGGCATGAGGGTGACGGCCTTCTCGAACGCCTCGAACGATTTCTTCTTGTCGCCGAGGTCCCGATAGACGTCGCCCAGATTGTTCAGCACGTCCGGCCGGTTGGCGTGGATCGCCAGCGACTTTAGAATCTCGTCCCTGGCCCGCTCCAGATTACCCTGCCCCCTGAAGGCCAGGCCCAACTTGTGGTGGGCCTCCGCCAGTTGCACTTTGTTCGTAAAGCCGGAAGCGATGGCCTTGCCATAGGCCTCCGCCGCGATCTTATGATCGCGCGCCCCGCAATAGGCCAGCGACAACTGCGCCGTTTCGCCCCGCGCAAACTGCTGTAGCGAGAGGAACGGCTCCTTGTCCTCCGCCCCCTTCAGATCCCGCTGCCCCCGCGCGATGCGGGCGAGGAACTCCTTCCGATAGGGAGACAGCAGCATCGCATAGGGATCGATCGACATGGAAGCGAGCAGCACCTGAGCGGAATCCAGCGGCCCCACCGTGACGTATTGCGCCGTGGTCTTTTCATCGCCCGTCCGGTAGAGCGCGCTGCTGTCGAGATTGCCCCGGCTGGGGACCTGGGCCAAGGTCATGTAGAATTCCAAGGTCGGCTTGAGCGCAGCCAAGGTCTGCTGAAGGACCGGATAGGACTTCAACCCACGGCCGCTGGGAAACACAAAGACCGCGCCGACCAGCCGGCCATCCTCGTCGAAGAAAAACGATTCCTCCGCTCCGGACTCGCTCTTCGCCCCCGGGATGCGGACCTCTTCCCCGCTGCCCCAGGCCTCCCGTTTCAGCGGGAGCCCCTGGTGAGTCTGAAGAAAGGCCGCTTTCAGTTCGCAGAGCTTGGCTGATTTGAAAAGGACCAAATCGCTGGCCGAGGGAAGCGCATCCGGAGGCCGCGTCGGCAACTGCAACTCTTCGCAGGCGGAAACCAGCAACCCCAGCGCCAGGGCGCAGAGGGTGGCTCCCAGTCGAGGCCCTGGCTTGATCGGCATCATGAGAACAGAGCGGAAACGCATCGGATGAGAACAGCCACTCCGGTAGTCTGCGGCCGCACCTTAACGCATTACGCCCGTGCGTTGGGCGTGGACCATGGCATCTTCGCTGGTAAATCCAAACAGGCCGGGCCAAGTCGAGGCCAGGTTATAGAAGGGCCGGTTGAAAGCATAGTCCACCGCCACCCCGATCGGGTGCAGGGCGAACCCAATCCAGCGAAGCGGGTGATCTTGGAGCAAGGCGGCCGCCCCCGTGTCCGAATAGACCAGGGCCGTGCTATCCATGGAAGAATACATCGTGCTCTGCTGGACAACCTGTAATTCACGATTCCCGGTGCAGCCGGCACTCACGAGGATGGCAACCATCACAAGCCCGACCAGCTTCCATCTGCCCATACGTCACCTCACTGTCAGGGGATCATCGATCTCTGTCTATCGGCAAGTCTATCCCGAGGGGTCTCATCCTGTCCAATAAAAGCGTTCCGGCAGGAGGCCGGCCGGCAAGGACGCCAATGATAAGGGGGAAAGAAAAGAAAATTACTGGAGGGTTTTCTCGGCTCGCCAAGAACTATTGGAGGGGCTCGCCGATCAAGCGAAGCTTGGTATGGTGGGCGATACAGGTATCGAACCTGTGGCCTCTTCCGTGTGAAGGAAGCGCTCTACCACTGAGCTAATCGCCCACAGGGCCGCGAGTTTAGCACTAGCGGTCAGCGCCAGTCAACGTAGCCTGGTGCGGCTTGTAGAGCTGTCTGCATGGGTTTCCTCAACTTGACTTCCCTCGAATACGGCCCTTACAATCGACCGTTCTGTGGACGTGAAGGAGCGGCTTGGATGCGAGACGACATCGTGGTGATCGGGGGCGGCTTGGCCGGCTCGGAAGCGGCCTGGCAAGCGGCCACGCATGGGGCCAAGGTCACGCTCTATGAAATGCGCCCGAAGGAGTCCACCCAGGCCCACAAAACCGGTGGGCTCGCCGAGTTAGTCTGTTCCAACTCCCTGGGCTCCGCGGACATTCTGAACGCGCCCGGCATCCTCAAAGAGGAGATGCGGCGCCTCAACTCCCTGATCATCAAGGTGGCGGATGAAGTCCGCGTGCCGGCCGGCTCGGCGCTGGCCGTGGATCGCGATCTCTTCTCGCAAGGCATCTCGCGCGCGTTGGAGAGCCACCCGAACGTCCGCATCCTGCGAGAGGAAATCAAAGAGATCCCGCCGGACTGTCTCTGCATCATCGCAACCGGCCCCCTCACTTCCGACGCCATGGCCGCGGCGATTCTGAATTTGACCCATGCCAAGA
>VGXD01000192.1 GCA_016873525.1 Nitrospira sp.
GATGACCAGCACGATCCCCGCCCACCGGATCGGCGGCACGACTTCCTGGAGCAGCACGATCGCCAGGATCGCGGCGAAGGCGTATTCCATCGCCGTGAACGGCACCGCCACCGTGACGTCCGCCCAGGAGAGGGACGCGATCAACAGAAAATAAAACACCCCGTTCAGGATCGTGCCGAGGATCACGTAGGGATTGGACAGCGCCTGGCCGAAATAGGACAGCAGTGCCATCGGCTGGTAGGTTTCCAGCGACCCGACGTTCTGCATCCCCTTCCGGATCAGGATTTGCCCGCCCGCCGTCGCGGCGGAGGCGATGAGCATGGCGATGAAGACTCGTAGCATTGTTAATCTCCTCATCAAAGTGGATTCCTGCGATGGGTGCGGCGCCCGGACCGGAAACAACGGGCTCATGAGCGGGCCTCCCGTGGGATGAGCCGCCCGTTGCGGGTCAAGACGAATTCGGCCCCGCGCCAGATCACGGTGCGTTGGGTGAAGGCCAGGGCCCAGGAGACGAGGCCGAGCAGATCCCGCAGGGGCAGCAGCCCGAGGTTCCGGACGCCTTCCCGGTCGCGGAAGGCCCCCAGGATGGCGGCCACCGTGATGTGCCGCACCGAGAAGGCGACCGCAAAGACTCCGACCCCGATCGGGTCCCCCAAGCGCAAGATCGCATAGAGCAGCGCGAAGGGCACGGACCTCGTGAGCACCGTGGCAAAGAACCCGCCGGGTCTGGCGACGCGCGTATTCTGATCCCAATAGACCTGATGGCTCCACCACTGCGACACCGACTTCAAATCCACGACGGCTTCGATGAAGTAAGGCAGGATCGCCATCTTTTTCCCGGACCTCCGGATCCGGCGGCCGATCTCGTAGTCCTCCACCAGATACTCCCCCAGGCTCTCCAACCCGCCGATGGCCTCCAGGGTCTCGCGGCGCATCGCGATGGACTGTCCCATGCAGAAGTCGGCCGCGCCGGTCATGTGGGCGAAGACCGCGCTCGGGATAAAGTCCGCGTTCATGCTCAAGAGTTCCAGCTTCTCATACCACCGGTCCGCACGGATGGCTTTGAACAAGGGATTGACGGCCCCGACGGCCGGGTCGGCCAGGGGCGCCACCACGGTCTTCAGATAGTCGGCCTTCAACAAAATGTCGCTGTCGCTGATGACGAGGATCTCGTGCTTGGCTTCGGTGAGCCCCCCCATCAAATTGTTGACCTTGCCGTTCATTCCCGCCTGGATATTTTTGACGACCACGGTCACGCGGGCGGCGCCGAACTCCCGCTGGATCTCCTGGAGGAGCGGGATCGCCGGATCGTCCTGCCGCTGTGCCGAGAAGACCACCTGGTAGTCGGGATAGTCCTGGAGACAGATGGACCGCAAGTTCTCTTGCAGGTTCTTCTCAAGCCCGTACACCGGCTTGAGGACCGTGACTTGAGGCCAGACCCCGCCGGGGAAGGGCGATCCCGCGCCTGACCCGTCGCGCCCCTTCCGGCGGCAGAAGCGCAGCGCGGCCGGCACGCAGAGCAGCCCGTAGACGGACCCCCCGATGACGGGGATCAAGCACAGCCACTGCAGCAGCTCGGTCAGCGGCACAACGGTTCCTCGGTCTCCGGCATTACTCGGTATAGAGGGCGAGTTCCAGCCCGATCAAGATCAGTCCGATCGGAACCAGATAGAGCTTGGGTTTCCAGGACAGCCGCTCCAGCGAATCCGCCAGCCATCCGGCGGCGATGAAGAGCGCCGTCATGGCCATGAGATTGTGTTGCTTGACGATCAGCGCCATGTCCATCCCCGGGCTATGCTCGTGCTCGTGATAGAGCAGCGCGATCCCGCCGAAGGCCAGGACCGCCGCCATGGCGAACCCGGCCCAAGGGTTCGGCTTCTCCCGACGGGCGACGAAGATGGCGTACAACCCGATGGCCATGGGAATCAGCGAGAGGACCTTGTGCTGAAGCCATTCGTTCGCGCCGGGACGATGGTAGCTCTCCATCAACGTGCCGACGACGGGCCAGTCGGTCGGGTCGGCGTTCCAGAGAATATGGACGCCCATCAAGATCCAGATGCCGCCCATGCCTTTTCGGATCGTGCCGTACCGCCGCTTCGTCAGCCGGTCGCCCAGGATCAGGAGACCCAGCCCGATCAGCGCGACCCCGCAGGAGCGGTGCATAAACAGCGAGTACGCCTTCTCCTCCGCTCGCGTGAACCCGCCCCGGACGAACGTGCCGGCCTCATCGACCGGTCCGGTCCCATGGCCGGCATGGACCTCGTCGTGCCCGTCGCTGTGCGAGGCCGCTTGATGCGCCGAATGGTCCACCGGCGCCGCCTCCTGCACGGCCGGCGCGTCGGACTTGGTTCCAGAGTCGGCCTGGTCGTGGCCTTCGTGCGGGGCTTGGTCGGCCCAAACGGCCCCGGCCCAACCGAGCAGCACGGCCAGACAGAACAGCACCGCCAGGCGGGGTCGGCCTTCGCCGACGTTGATTCGAAGTACCGAGGGCATCATGCGGGACGAGCCATCAGATTTCCTAGGGTGCAATCGGAAGCGTCTTTCGTGATGAGGCCGGTGCCTTGTCGAGGATCGAGAATGACCGGACCATTGCTATAGAAGACCCTCTTCTCCCGGATGCCCACCCTCGGGAGACGAGGGAGCAACTCGCAGCCCGTTATGCGTTGACCTCTTGGGCCTTCGCGAAGCGGTGGCGCTTGGCGCGCGTCGCGAAGTAATCCTTGGCCTCCTCAAGAAGCCGGGCGCGTTCGTAGGAGTCGGCGGCCATGCGACGAAGGAACCGCCAGATGACCTTGGGGCGGAAGTAGAAGCGGTCATAGAACCGCTCCACCATCTCCACCATGTACCGGCGGTCCAGTCCCGGATATTGGATGTTGGGCAACTGATGGCCCAGCTCGTCCGACATATCGTCGTTGGTCAGGTACCCGTATTTCTTCACGTAGCTGTCGAACTCGGTGCCGGGGTAGGGATGCGACATGGAGACCTGGATCGTGTCGGGGTCCAGTTGCAAGGCGAACTGGATCGTCTTCTCGATGGTCTCGGGCGTTTCACCGGGGAGTCCGATCTGGAAGTCTCCGTGAACGGTCAGCCCCACTTTCTTGACGTTCTCCATGAACGCCAGGGCATCTTCCGTCGTGGCCCCTTTCTTGATGTTCCTGAGCACCCCGTCGTCGCCGGACTCGAACCCCACCACCATCAGGCGGCAGCCGGCGTCTTTCATCGCCTTCAAGGTCTCGTAGTCCGTGTGGACCCGCGAGTTGCAGGACCAGGTGAACTTGAGCGGCTTAAAGGCTTCGCACATCTCCAGCACGTGGGCCTTGGCCCAGGGAAAGGTATCGTCGTCGAAAAAGATTTCCTTCGCTTCCGGGAACAACTCCAAGGCGCGCTTCACCTCCGCCACCACGTTGGCGGCGCTGCGCGTCCGCCAGGGATGGCCGCTCATCGTCTGAGGCCAGAGGCAGAAGGTGCAGAGGGCCGGGCATCCGCGCGAGGCATAGAAGGACACGTAGGGGTGCAGCAGGTAGGGAATGTTGTACTTCTTGTAGTCCAGGTCCCGCGCATAGACCTCTGTGGCAAAGGGCAGCGCATCCAGGTTCTCGATCGCCGGGCGATCCGGGTTGTGAACGATCTGGCCATCCTTCCAGTAGCTGATCCCCGCGATCGTGTCCAGCTTCTGTCCCCAGGCGAACTCCGCCACCGTATAGTCGAATTCCCGCCTGGCGACGAAATCGATGGCTGGGGACGCCTTGAGGCTTTCCTCCGGCTGCACCGTCACGTGCGGGCCGACGAAGGCGATCTTGATGTTGGGCTTGTTGGCCTTCATGGCCTCGGCCAGCTTGATGTCGCTCTTGAAGCCTGCCGTACTGGTAAAGAGGACGACGAATTCATAGTCCCCGGAAATCTTGACGGTTTCCTCCGGCGTCACTCCTTGGGCCGGCCCATCCAACAGCCGGCTCTCCTTGATCAAGCCGGCGCCATAGGCCAGCCAGACCGGATACCAAAAGGACCGCACTTCCCGTGTCGCCTGATACCTGGCGCCGGCCCCGCCGTCAAAGCCTGCGAAAGATGGGGGGTTCATCAGCAGCGTCTTCATTCTATCGTCTCCTCACGTTTCATGGAGTCACCTGCTCCGACTCTCCAATAATAAGCTTATCTTTATACCTCATATAAGGGCCATTTGAAAAGGGGAAAACGTCTTTCAGGCCCTCGCCGTAATTGCGGGACGAAGAAGAACGTTTCGGCTCATTCTCTTCTAAGCCGCTGTCAATCCTCCCTGAATCGACTGATCGAGCCATCCGGCAGAGGGCGCTCTTGTCATCCGCAACGTGATTGTCTACAATTGGGCCCTCCTCGGAAGGCGCGGGATGCGGGATGATCGGAGGCTACCGTGAAGGGGTTGCAGTTTGAACGGCTGGGAAACGGGCATTACTACAAAGTCATCTTGCACATCGGCAGCACCTACGTGCCTGTCAGCGATGA
>VGXD01000193.1 GCA_016873525.1 Nitrospira sp.
TCAAGATACGTTTCACGCGATTAGAAGTTGGCGCCGCCGGCAACGTTCTCGGCCCGGTCGTTCGGATGGGGCTGATCCTCCTCACCGGCCTCGATCGCCAGCATGCGCTCGAAGGTCCGCACCGTCGATCGCATCCGCTCGATCGCCAGGACCCGCTGCTTGTACAGGTCCGAGAGGTCGCGCTGGAGCGCGGCCAGTTCCGTCCGCGTCTCCTGAAGCAACTCCGACGCCTTGAGTTCCGCTTCCCGCATGATGAGTTCCGCGTCCCGTTGCGCCGCCTGTTTGAGATCGTCCGTCAGGGCCTGCGCGGACACCAGGGTATGGGCCAGCGCCGTTTCCGACTTCTTCAAGTCGGCCAGCTGCGCGTCCGTGGAGGCCAGCCTGTCCCGCAGCCCGGCATTGTCCCGATTCAACCCCTCCACGGTCTGCGCCAACTCTTCCAAAAATCGGTCCACTTCCCGGCGGTCGTAGCCCCGCAAGCGGACCTTGAACTGCATCTGTTGAATGTCGAGCGGCGTGAGTTTCATCGCAAGTCCCTCCCGGCTCAATGCATGCGGGTTGCCATTTCAAACAAGGAGCGCACCAAGGCGTATTGCAAAAAGACGATGATCAGGATGGCGATGATCGGCGAGAGATCGAGCCCCATGCCGAATCCCAATCGGCGCCGGATGGGCGCCAGGGCCGGCTCGGTCGCCCGCTCAAGAAATTGGACGATCGGGTTCCAGGGATCCGGATTCACCCAGGAGATCAAGGCCCGCGCAATGATCACGTACATGTAGGCGGTCAGCACCCAGTCCACCACATGCGCCACCCCTTCCAACACATTGCCTGCGATAAACATCAGCCGCCTAGCTCCTTGGATTTTTTCGCCGCCGCCTCGACCGCGGCGATCAGACTGGCCCGCAGCCCGCCGCGCTCCAATTGATGCAGCCCCGCAATCGTCGTCCCGCCGGGAGAGGCCACGCGATCCTTCAGCCGGGCGGGATGTTCGCTCGTTGCCAGCGCCATGCGGGCCGCCCCGAGCACCGTCTGGGCCGCCAGGAGTTCGGCCACCGAGCGGGGCAGCCCCATCTTCACCCCCCCGTCCGCCAGGGCTTCGATCGCCATGAACACATAGGCCGGACCGCTGCCGCTCAACCCCGTCACCGCATCCATCAAGGATTCGTCCAACGTCACGGCCCGGCCGACCGCTTCGAAGAGCCGCCGCGCCAGCTCCGCCTCAGCCTCCGTCACGCCGGGGCCGACGGCCAGGGCGGACATGCCCTCGCGGACCAGCGTCGGCGCATTCGGCATCACGCGCACGATCCTAACGTCGCTTGGCGCCAGCTTGGCGATAGACCGGATGGAGACCCCGGCCATGATCGAGATCACCAGCCGGCCGGCCAGCGCCGGCCCCAGGTCCTTGAGCACCGACTCCAGGAGTTGCGGCTTGATCGCCAGCACCACCACGTCGGCCCAGGACGCCGCTGCCCGGTTCTCCGCCCCGACCCTGACCCCGAACCGCTGCTTGATCAGATCGCATCGTTCCTGATTGACATCCGTCGCCCAGAGGAAAGCCGGCTCGACGACATGGGAAGCGAGCAGCCCCCCCAATAGAGCCTCCGTCATCTGCCCCGCCCCGATGAACGCCAGTTTCTCCGTGACCGTCCCCTTAGGCATGTCTGGCTCCAAAGATCGCCGTGCCGACGCGCACCAGCGTCGCGCCTTCCTCCACCGCCACTTCGTAATCGTGCGACATGCCCATGGACAGCTCCTCCATGCCGATCCGGCCCAGGCCACGGCCGACCAGCGAGCGGGCCAGATCGCGGACCGCCCGGAAATGAGGCCTGGTGCGTTCCGGATCGGTCGTCAGAGGCGGCACGACCATCAAGCCCTTCACCGAGAGATTCGGCAGCGCCTCCACGGCAGCCAGCGCCTCGGGCAACTCACCCGGAGCAAACCCGCCCTTGCTCGACTCTCCGGCGATATTCACTTCCAGCAACACCTCTTGGATCAGACCGGCCTCCTCGGCGCGGCGGTTGATTTCGACCGCCAGCTCCACGCTGTCCACCGAGTGGATCAGTTGAAACTTCCCGACGACGGCCTTGACCTTGCGGCGCTGCAACCGGCCGATGAAGTGCCAGCGCACCTCGTCGCCGGGCCCGATGGCCGCCATCTTCGGGATCGCTTCCTGGAGTCGGTTCTCGCCCAGAATCTTCACCCCGGCCTCGATCGCGGGACGAATGTGGTCCGACGAGACGGACTTGGTGACGGCCACCAGGCGGACGCTGTCCGGCTGACGGCCCACGCGAAGCGCCGCCTGCCGAATACGGTCCAGGACCGTTCGGACATTGCGGGCGATCACACTCGATTCTAAACTGTCGGTCATCGCAGTGGCCCGATGGACATTGTGTCGGGGTTGCGCCGGGGCGCGTTCACCGCTCATGCCGGGCGACCCCCCGTCTCAAGGTGAAATGCATCTTACACCTTTCGCCGTCCCGCGACACCCGTCATCGTGCCGCAAAGGCCCGGCTCAGCATGATGCCGCTGACCATCGTCCCCTTGACCCTGCCTTCGCGCCGATAGGAATAGAACAGGTCCGGGTGGCAGATCGTACAGACATTGACGGTCCTGATGCTCTCGCCTTCCACGCCGACGGCTTGCGCTTGCCGTCTCACGAGGGCGCGCAAGTCCAGGATCGCTTTGCCCCGACCCGTTTCCCGCACCACCTCCGTCCAGTCGGAAAAACTTTCGCGGAGCCGGTCCAACACCGGCTCGTCCACTTCGTAGCAACAGGGTCCGGCCGAAGGCCCGATCCCGACCCGCACCGACTGCGGATCGGAGCCGAACCGTTCCGCCATCGCCGCGAGGGTCCTCGGAACGATCCCGGCGACGGCCCCGCGCCACCCGGCGTGGATCGCCGCCACGACGCGCGTCACGGGATCGTGCATGAGGACCGGGACGCAGTCGGCCGTCCTGACCGTCACCAGCACGTCCGGCTGGTCGGTCACCAAGGCGTCCCATCCTCCGGCAAAGGTCTGGCCCTCGACGGGGGGACGGTCCAGGATCAACGCATCCGTGCCATGCACCTGTTTGACCGCCACGACGATCCGCCGCTTCGACGTCGTCGGCAAGGCCGTCTCGTCCGGGCGATGACGGGTGCCGAAAAAATGCCGGACTCCGTCGCGCGTCCCGGCGAACGCCGGCACCGTAATATGGGTGGCGGCCATCCCCTGCTCCGTATCGGCCATCGTCATAGACTCAGTCCGCTTGCTTTCTCAAGAACGTCGGCACGTCCCACTTGTCTTCTTCTGGCTCCATGACCAGCCCCAGACGCTCCTGGCCTTCCCGCTGCGCGGTCATCCGGCGCAAGAACGTCGGCCGGTCCAGGTGTTTCTGCTGCGGCTCCGTCGAGGCTCCGCCCCGCACCCCGGCCATCGCCGGCTGCGGGCGCACCGCCGCCGCA
Organism: Nitrospira sp.; assembly: GCA_016873525.1. Taxonomy (GTDB): domain Bacteria; phylum Nitrospirota; class Nitrospiria; order Nitrospirales; family Nitrospiraceae; genus SCVQ01. Next base: position 3,446 of record VGXD01000193.1, read on the forward strand.
GGCCGTTCGTGGACCGCCGGCTTGAGAACCGGCTCGTCGCGCTCGAATCCCGTCGCCACGACGGTCACCACCAAGTCGTCGCCCATGTCGTGGTTGATCACCTGTCCCACGATGATGTTGGCCTGCGGGTCCGCCGCCTCCCGAATGATCGAGGCCGCCTCGTCCACTTCGTGCAGGGACATGTTCGGCCCGCCCGTGATATTCAACAGCACGCCCCTGGCGCCCTCGACGCTGCCGTCTTCCAGCAAGGGGCTCGAAATCGCCTTCTGCGCCGCCTCGACCGCGCGGTTCGTGCCCCGCCCCACGCCCATCCCCATGACGGCCCGGCCGGTGTAACTCATCACGGTCCGGACGTCCGCAAAATCGACGTTCACGTGACCCGCCGTCGTGATCACGTCCGCGATGCCCTGGATCGCCTGCCGCAGGACGTCGTCGGCGACCTTGAACGCTTCCAGCAACGGCGTCGTCTTGTCCACGATCCCCAGCAAGCGCTGGTTCGGGATGACCAGCAGCGTGTCCACGTGTTTCTTCAGTTCGTTGAGCCCTTCTTCCGCGTGGCTCATCCGCCGATTTCCTTCGTACTGAAACGGCTTGGTGACCACGCCGACGGTCAGGATGCCCAGCTCCCGGGCAATGCTGGCGACGACCGGCGCCGCGCCGGTTCCGGTCCCGCCCCCCATCCCGGCGGTGACGAACACCATCTCGGCGCCTTCCATGGTTTCACGGATACGGTCCTTGCTCTCCAGGGCCGCCTCCCGGCCCACTTCCGGTTTCGCCCCCGCGCCCAGGCCGCGCGTCCGCTCCGGGCCCAGTTGAATCTTGAACGTCGCCAGCGACCGGCTGAGCGCCTGCACGTCGGTGTTGGCCGTGATGAATTCCACGCGGGACAGGCCCGATCCGATCATGGTGTTCACCGCATTGCAGCCCGCCCCCCCCACGCCGATCACCTTGATGTGAACCGGCATAATCTCGTCTTCTTCGAATGAGAACATCGCGTTC
>VGXD01000194.1 GCA_016873525.1 Nitrospira sp.
CGAGCTGCACGCGATGGCCCAGCCGCTCGGTGAGCATTCGCCACCCCTTCCAGTCCAGCTCGCTCAGCCCGTCCTCGATGGAGAGGATCGGATAGCGGTCCACCAGCCTCGCGTAGTAGCGGATCATGTCCTCGGACGAGCGCTCCGGCTGTTTTTCCGCCGCCAAATGATACCGGCCCTTCTTATAAAATTCGCTGGCCGCCGCATCGAGGGCCAGCGCAATGTCCTGCCCGGGCCGATACCCCGCATTCTCGATAGCTTGCAGGATGAGGCTCAGCGCTTCTTCGTTCGAGTTCAGATCGGGAGCAAAACCGCCCTCGTCGCCCACGGCCGTGTTGAGCCCTCGCTTTTTGAGCAAGGCCTTCAACGCGTGGAACACTTCCGTCGCCATACGGAGAGCGTCGCTGAACCGCTTCGCGCCGACCGGCATGATCATGAACTCCTGCAGATCCAGGCGGTTGTCGGCATGGGCCCCGCCGTTGATGATGTTCATCATCGGCACCGGCAGCACCCGCGCGTTGGCGCCGCCCAGGTAGCGGTAGAGGGGCTGCGAGGTCTCCGCCGCAGCCGCGCGCGCCACGGCAAGGCTCACGCCCAGGATTGCGTTGGCGCCGAGGCGGCTCTTGGCCTTCGTGCCGTCCAGCGCAATCATCGCATGGTCCACGGCGGCCTGATCGAAGGCCTCCATGCCCAGCAGGTGCGGCGCGATGGTCTTGCTGATGTGGCCCACCGCCTTGGAGACGCCCTTCCCCATCCAGCGCTTCTTGTCGCCATCCCGCAACTCGATGGCTTCCTTCTCGCCGGTGGACGCCCCGGAGGGCACCGCCGCCCGCCCCCGCGCCCCGCTCTCCAGCACCACATCCACTTCCACCGTCGGATTCCCGCGTGAATCCAAAATCTGCCGTCCCTTGATTTCCCTGATCGCGCTCATGCCTTACTCCGGTTTAAAAAGTCTGCACTCAAACCACGCACCTACTTGGCAGCAAAGTCGAAAACGGGCGTTTGAAGCATTCGTGAAGGGGCTCGTTGCTCCCAGACGATCTTCTGCAACCGTTCAACCGTCTCCGGGTTATACAACCGCTCTCCGCACTGAACACATACCCGAGCCGGCACATGTTCAACGACGACAAGCCTATCGCCGAATTCAATCGTATACGTCACCATCTGTTCTGTCATCAGAGAGCCGCACAGATCGCACGTCATGTCATCCCCTCCTGACCTTGAACTCTGCCCAGAGCATGGGATCGGGTTCATACATGGTGATGATCTTGACCACCGGTCGAGTCGGGTCACTGCATTGGACATGGATAGAACGACCCGTTGTTGTCCGACCATAAATCAAACAACTTGGGGCCATACTTATCCTCCGGGTACGTTTCGATCACTTCTCCACCCGCTATCGCTTCCCGAATTTCCTGAACGCTGATTCGGCGAACAATGCTTTGGTCAACGGCATGCCGAGTAAACTCGAATTGCCCTTGGGCGACCTTTTCGCGAATCTTCTCGATCAAGTCTCAGGCCCCAAGCCCAATCCAAAATCTGCCACCCTTTGCTCGCTGCGAGCATGAGGAGCAGCCAGGCCGCCGCCGCACACCGTGACACAACCCTAATTCATCCTGCCAGCTTCTTTTTCAGCAACTCGTTCACCTTGCCGGGATTGGCCTTGCCGCCGGAGGCCTTCATGACTTGCCCCACGAAAAAGCCCAGCACCGTCTCCTTGCCGCTCCGGTACTGCGCCGCCTGGGCTTGGTTCTTCGCCATGACCTCGTCGATGATCTTTTCCAACGCCCTTTCGTCCGACACTTGCGTGAGCCCTTTTGCCTTGACGATCTGCTCCGGCGTCCTGCCGTCGGCCGCCCCGGCATAGACTTCGGGAAAGATCTCCCTTGCCACCTTCAGGCTGATCGTCCCCTGATCCACCAACTGCAACAGGCTCACGAGCCGCTCCGGGCTCACCGGAGAGGCGGCCGCGGACAGGCCGGCGTTGTTCAGCTCGCGCAGCAATTCGCCCATGACCCAATTGCTCACGGTCTTGGGCTGGTTGTACAAGGCCACGCAAGCCTCGAAGTAATCGGCCAGCGCCTTGGAGGTCGTCAAGACGCCGGCATCGTAGTCCGGCAGGCCATAGTCGCTCACGAACCGCTTCTGCCTGACGTCCGGCAATTCCGGCAGGGCCAGGCGCATGGCCTCGATCCAGCCCTCGTCGAGGCTCAGCGGCACGAGATCGGGGTCGGGGAAATACCGGTAGTCGTGCGCCTCTTCCTTGCTGCGCATCACGGCGGTGACGCCTTTGTCCACGTCCCACAGCCGGGTCTCCTGCCGGATCGTGCCGCCCTCGTTCAGCACCTTGGTTTGCCGCTTGATCTCATACTCGATCGCGTCCTTGACGAACTTGAAGGAGTTGATGTTCTTCAGCTCGACCTTCGTCCCGAAGGCCTGCTGCCCGACCGGCCGCAGCGAGAGATTCGGCTCGCAGCGGAGGCTGCCCTGCTCCATGTTGCCGTCGCAGACATCCAGGTACATGAGGATGTCCCGCAGCGTCTTGAGGTAGGCCACCACCTCGTCGGCCGAGCGCAGGTCCGCTTCGGTCACGATTTCCAGGAGCGGGGTGCCGGCCCGGTTCAGGTCCACCAGGCTCGCGGCGCGATTGTCCCCGTCGTGGACGTTTTTCCCGGCGTCCTCCTCCAAATGCGCGCGGCAGATGCGGATGGGCTTCCGGCCGTCGCCCACCGGCACCGAGACGACGCCGTGCTCGCAGATCGGCGCTTCATACTGCGAGATCTGATAGCCCTTCGGCAGGTCGGGATAAAAATAGTTCTTGCGCGCGAAACGGTTCTTCGACCGGATGGTGCAATTCAAGGCCAGCCCCGCCCGGACCGCCATCTCGACGGCCGCCCGATTGATCACCGGCAAGGTCCCCGGCATCCCCAGACAGACCGGGCAGGTCTGCGTATTGGCCGGCAGGCCGAAGGCCGTCCCGCAGGCGCAGAACATTTTCGACTTCGTCAGGAGCTGCGCATGGACTTCCAGCCCGATGACGACTTCGTAGGCGACGCTCACGCCTTCTTCTCTCCCGTCAACCGCTCCCGCTCGCGCCGCATGGCTTCCCGTCCGGCCTCGAAGGCGTCGGCCAGGACGGACTTCTTCTCCTGGACGAACTCCCGTCCCTTGTCCATCGCCTTGTCCACGGCCTCGCCGGCCTTCTCGGTCAGGTCCCGCAAGTTCTCCTCGGCCTTCCGCGCATAACCGCGCAGTTGCTCGCGCGACTCACGACCGGACTGCGGCGCCAGCAAGAGCGCCGTCGCGGCGCCGATCAAGGCCCCGCTCAAAAACGCCAAGACAACCGTACCCGGTGAAAACCCTCTGTCATCGTCCGCCATTGGAATGCCCTCCTTCTTCGTCTCCGTGCAGCTGTTTTTTAACCACCGCCGAGGCCGCCCTGACGCCCGCCACGAGACTGGCCAGGCTCATCAGCAACGTGCCGCCCGTGCCTCGGACGGTGTGGTGCACCTGTTGCACCGTTTCTCCGACCTCGCCCACCGCATGCAGCAAGACCGCGGCATGCTCGACCCCGTCGCGCGCCTGACCGGCCAGGTCGTTCACGTTCTCCGTCATGACACGCAGGTCGTGCAGGAGCGGCGGCAACTCGGCGTTCAGCTTGGCCATCAGTTGCTGCGATTCGGCCACGGTTTTCCTGAGCTGCACGACCAGGGGAACCAGATAACCCACCAACAGGGCAAAGGACACCGCCACCAGCACCGCCGCCACATCGACAATCATGTTCGCCTCCCCACCGATGGCCACACCCATTTTCACGCCTTCACCCGCGCTACCTGACGGCCGCCCGCTTCTTGTGCCAGTCGGTCGCCTGCTCATAGGCATAGGCGCCGCGCAGGACCGTCTCTTCCTCAAAGGGCCGCCCGATCAATTGCAGCCCGATGGGCAGCCCCGCCTTGCTGAACCCGCAGGGAATCGAGATGGCCGGGTTCCCCGCCAAGTTGACCGAAATCGTGTAGATGTCCGACAGGTACATCTGGAGCGGGTCCTCGCTCTTCTCGCCCAGCTTGAACGCCGGCGTCGGCATGACGGGGGTCACGATCAGGTCCACGTCGCGGAAGGCCGCCTCGAAGTCCCGCCGGATCAAGGTCCGCGCCGCCTGGGCCTTGCCGTAATAGGCGTCGTAATACCCCGCGCTGAGGGCGTAGGTGCCCAGCATGATCCGCCGCTTCACCTCCGGCCCAAACCCCTCCTGCCTGGTCTTCATGTACATCTCCAGCAGGGTTCCGGTCTCTTTCGAGCGCAGGCCGTACTTCACGCCGTCGTAGCGCGCCAGGTTCGAGCTGGCCTCGGCCGTGGCGATCAGATAGTAGGTCGCCACCGCCGCAT
>VGXD01000195.1 GCA_016873525.1 Nitrospira sp.
TCAGAAAAAAAGCCAGCGCCATCAGCACATAAATGCGGCTCCGCTTGGGCGTTGTTGGGGACGAACCAGACGATTCCACCATGACTCCTCCGCCTCCGCCTGAAATCGATCGACCGGCAGCCGATCGTCAGCGGCGCACAACAAACCCCTAGGCCCAATGGCCCATACAGATCAAGCAGATAGGCCTTCTGATCGCGGTTTTCTCTGTTGACTTGGAAAAGAAGCTCGGTCTAGAATGCCTTCACCTTGTGACATGACTATGGTCGGTGTCGTAAGGTATTGTCAATACCGTACCGTCAGTTAAGGAGGCACCTGTCATGGCTCTTTTAATTACCGATGAATGCATCTCCTGCGGAGCCTGTCTACCGGAATGTCCGAACGAGGCGATCTTCGAAACACGGAGCGATGCCGAAAGCAAGGGACATCACGTTGGGGAGGGGCAAGGCGTCGGCGACAGCATCTACGTCATCACCCATGATCGTTGCACCGAGTGCGTCGGCCATTTCGACGAACCGCAATGCGCCGCCGTCTGCCCGGTCGACAACTGCTGCATTGCCGATCCGGCCTACCCTGAGTCCACCGAAGTCCTGCTCGGAAGAGCCCGCACACTCAATCCGGACAAAGCCATTGATGCCGGCAAAGTCTGGAGCGGCGTCAGAAACTAACGGCTCGCTGATTGCGTTTTCAAAGCCCCGTTCCTGCTGGGAACGGGGCTTTTTCTTTTCTCCGCCGATCTCCATGTTACAATAGATTTCGTCTACCGGGGCCTCGTTGAAAGGGCCCCGCCCGCCACTCCCTCTGCATGGAGGTCCAGCCATGCGCATCAAATGGACGGTTCCTCTCTATCTCTTCATCTGCCTCTGGGCTTTGCTGCCGGCGCCGGTCACGGCGGGCGACATCACGACGGTTATCGAAGGCTTCATGACAATGCAGTTCCCGGAAGCCCGCAGCCGTTTCTGGGTCATTAACGAGGCCCAGTGGCAGGCAGATAACGAAGTCGTCATCGACCTGAATACCGTTGTGTTTGTCAGGGCCGGCACAGACCCCAGCGAGCAACGATTCTTGCTCTTGATCGTCCCCGGAAAGTTGGCCGCAGCGCAACATATCCCCCTGGGCCAAACCGCCGACTGCCAACCAGAGCGGACGTAAAGCCGGGGGCTCGCGCAGCCCGACCGGTCCCAAACAAAATGCCCCGCTCGTCATCCGACGAGCGGGGCATTTGTATTCCGAACCCGACAGTCTGAAAGACTACTTGATCATCAAGAGCTTCCCGCCCACGTGAGCCGGGTGGAGATGGCACTTGTAGACCAAGGTGACCCCATGGGTCGCATAGAAGAGGTCGCTGGTGGGGATGCCGATGTACTTGGTCTCGCCGGGCTTCAACACGAGCTGAGCCTTCAACACGGTCGGCGCTCCGTAGGATTCGTCCGCCGTCAACAGGAATCCATGTTCCGTGGTGGTGGACTTGTTGGTCACCTTGAGGACAACGGGACGGCCTGGCCGCACCTTGAAGTCCATGATCGTCGCGGGCGGATACCAGGCATTGAGGCCGCCGATCTCCACCGCGTTGAGTTCCTGATCGACGGTCAGTTCCTTGAACGAATTACCGGCAACCGACCCCGTATCCAGATCGCCAATTTCAACGCCTCCCGCATGGTGGGCAAACGACGTTGACACCCCGGCCATCACAACAACCAGGCCGAAGAATACCGACAAGAGCATCTTACCCATGGCCTACCTCCCTTGGAAGAAAAGAGCTGTGATTAGATTGAATGAGGAATCCCTCTGCAGCGCGGCAATGACCTCGACGAAGATGCACGTTAGCAATAGATCAATCCCTTAACCGCCGCCTTTTATAGCATAGGGCTCAGACGGAAGCAAGAATGTTCTTTAGCCTTCGTCACCCCGCGCATCTTATGGAATTATCGGCGAATTACGGGAAATATTTCCCGGCAATCAACGCACTCGCTACTCTCATCGACTCGGCAAAGAACCAGCGAGAGTGGGCCTGCCGTCGATCTCGCCGCGTCCCATCAAGAGATCGAACGGCGCATAGTCGTCGGTCAAGATCACGCCCTGCGGCCATTCCGTCTCGCGCCGGGTTCCCAACAGCGCCGGCAATTCAAACGGCAACCGCCGTTGCGCAATCATGGCCTCCACTCGCGTCGAAAATTCCGGCTGGCGCATCTGCGTCACGAGAGCGCCGGTAAAAAAAATAAGATTCTCGGCTCCGGGCAGCTTCGTCTTCAAGGGGCCCTTCGCGCTATAGGACTCGAACCGAGGAAAGATGGTTCGGAACGTGGAGACCACGGCTTCCGCCCGCTGACGATCCGGCCCGTCGCCGGTTGACGCCAGATTCACCGCCAGGACCCCCTCGGCCGTCAAATGCGTACGGAGCAAGGCAAAGAATTCCTGGGTCGTCAGGTGAAACGGGATCAAATGCCTGGCGAAGACATCCACCCAGATCACGTCATAGCGGGCCTCGGTCGTCCGCAGGAACACCCTCGCGTCTTTCGCATAGACATGGTGTGTCGCGGGCGGCAGATAGCCGAAGTGTTGCTCGGCCGCCCGGACCACCGAGGGGTCCACTTCGACGATGTCGAGTTCGAGGTCCGGCCAGTACCGGGCCAACCACTTGGCGATGGAGCCGCCTCCCTGGCCGAGGATCAGCGCCCGTTGGGGATGCGGAGCCAAGGCCAGCGCCCCGACCATCAACTGGCTGTAAGGGAGAAACAGCTCCACCGGGTCCGCGCGCCACATGACCGCATGAAACGTCCGGTCGAGAATCAAATAGCGCAAGAGGTCCGTGTCCCGGACGCGGATTTGTTGATAGGGGCTGTCCTCCTGGTACAGCGGCGCCGGCAACACCAGGTCCGGATGAAGCGCCAACCAGCCCAACCCGAGACTGCCGCTCACCAGCGCGAGACTGCCGATCGCCCGGGCCGCCGCCCGCACGCGGACGGCCACGGCGCGCCACCACCAGAGGAAGCCGAGCGTGACCTGCACGACGCCCAGGACCGCCACCATCGCCATGCTGCCCAGCCAGCTCAATAAAAAAAACGCGGTGCCCCACGTGCCGACAAGGCTCCCTACCGTGGAGACCGCGATCATCGCCCCTGTGTGCCGACCCAAGTGCCCCATGTCCGCAATCGAGAGGCGCAGCAACGCCGGGAGCGCCCCGCTGAGCCCGAACGCCGGAGGAGCCAACAGAAGACTGGCCGCAAGACAGGGCCCCCCTCGCGGATCCTGAATCCACTCCGCCACGGCGAACATGACCGGGTGGCCCTTCCAGGCCAAGAGAAAAGTCCAGGCGCCGGAAGCCAACAGCAGGCCGGCCAGCACCGCGCCGCCGGGATAGCGATCCGCCAGCCGCCCCCCCATCGCGTAGCCGCTGCTCATGGCCGCCAGAATGACCCCGATCAGCGCGCCCCAGACAAAGAGCGAATTGCCGAACACCGGAGCCAGCAACCGGCTCCCCAGGATCTCCAAGGCCATTACGACGGCCCCGGTGATAAACGCGGTCGCAAAGAGCCAGAGGCGGGACAAGGCCTTCTCGGATGGCACTGTCATGAAAGAGACAACTGTGAAGACCTCTGAAGATGTTCGGAAGGCAGTCTGTGCATGTCGGCCGGAATCACACTGTGCCCCAATTCTTAAAATAGCGGAGGAGATCGCGGACAGACACCATTCCGACAATGGCGCCATCTTGAGTAACGGCCAGGTGCCGGATGCCCTTTTCGGCCATGAGGTCGCTGGCCTCATGGGCGGAGCGATCGACCTCGATGGTAATCACGGGGCTGCTCATGACTGCGCGGACCTCCGTTTGAGCCGGATCGAGCCCCTGCGCCATGGCCTTTCGCACCAGATCGGATTCACTCACCACCCCCAGGTACGATCCGGCGGCCTGCACAAGCATGGCGCCGACCTTCGCCTCACGCATCAGGCCTGCGGCTTCCGTCAGGGTCGCGTCAGGACGAATCGTCCTTACCTGACGCCGCATCATGACGGCCAAAGGCCGCACCATCACCCCGCCTTGCAACGCCACAGCTTCGTCCTCCTCAAACTCACTTGAGGGACAAAATTGTACTGGACCGGCCAGAGGGTGTCAATTACACAGTGGGGCTCACCTTGACTCTCCAAGCCCATCGCCTCTCGCTGAATGGGGTCAGATACATCTGAGACGATCTCTGCTAGAAACGGGGCCTCAGAAGGAGGTCCCGCATGCAAATTGTCCGATGGCCTCGCCCATTTCTGCGAGGGAGCCGACTCCCTCTGCTGGAACTCTCGTCCGCCACGCGACAACGCTTGCAGGCACTGGAAGTCTTGCGACTGACCGGGCGCTGGCAGGAGGCCGCCCGACTCTTTGGTCTCTCCCGGGCGA
>VGXD01000196.1 GCA_016873525.1 Nitrospira sp.
AGCTGCGGCCTGGCGGTCGTCGTTTGGTCCTATCCGCGCGGGTCCGCGCTGAGCAAGGAAGGAGAAACGGCGATCGATGTGGTGGCCTATGCGGCCCAGATTGCCGCGCAGCTGGGGGCCCACATCATCAAGGTGAAGCTGCCGTCGGCGCATTTGGAACAGGCTGCGGCGAAGAAAGTCTACGAGGCCGAGCAGATTCCGATCAAGACCCTCGCCGAGCGCGTTCGCCATGTGGTGCAAAGCGCGTTTGCCGGCCGGCGGATCGTGATTTTCTCCGGCGGCGCCAAGAGCGACGACAAGAACGTGTTCGAGGAGGCCCGCGCCATTCGTGACGGAGGCGGGTTCGGGTCCATCATCGGCCGCAACTCGTTCCAGCGTCCCAAGAAAGACGCCATCAAGTTCTTGCAGACGGTGATGGGCATTTATGCCGGGGAGATTCCGTAACGGGCTGCATGGAGCCGACGAGCCGGCAAGAGTGCGCGTGGCAAGTAAAGCGAGGGAGCGCTGATCCAGCCGAGGATCGGCTTGTCGGCTTCGTAACGTGTAACGTGCCGCTTGCGGTTGTGTGATTCTGCGGTTGAGGGAATGGCGATGAGCGGACAGAATCTCTTCAAATCCGGAAGCCGACGCCGGTCCTCCTTGCTGGCCAGCCTGTTGTTGGTGAGCATCGGGGTCGTCATCGGCCTCGTGGTGGCGTCCGACCTGGGCTGGCTGCCGTTCGGCCATGCCGTGCCGGAAGCGCCGGTGCAATCGGCCCCGGCGCCCACGCCGTCTCCGGCGCCGGTCGGAGCGGACCGCAATTTCGTGCAAGTGGCGAAGGCCGTCACCCCGGCCGTGGTAAACATTTTTACGACGCGATCTGGCAAGGGAGGGGAGGGGCCCCATGCCATGCCCTTCGAGGATCCCTTCTTCCGCCGGTTCTTCGGGGACGAGTTCTTCCGGCGTTTTGAAGCGCCGCGGGAACGGAAGGAGCAGAGCCTGGGTTCCGGCGTCATCGTGGATTCGACCGGCTTGATCATCACCAACAACCACGTGGTGAGCAAGGCCGATGAGATCAAAGTGTTTCTGTCCGACAAGCGCGAGTTCAAGGCCAAGTTGATCGGGACCGACGCCAAAACCGATCTGGCAGTCCTCAAGATCGAGGCGGAGGGGCTGCAGACGATTCCCTGGTCGGATTCGGACAAGCTGGAAGTGGGAGAATTCGTCCTGGCCGTGGGCAATCCCTTCGGGCTGACCCAGACCGTCACGCTCGGCATCGTCAGCGCGGTCGGGCGGGCCAGCATGGGCATCGCCGAGTATGAAGACTTCATCCAGACCGACGCGGCCATCAATCCCGGCAACTCGGGCGGCGCCTTGGTGAACGCGCGAGGCGAGTTGGCCGGGATCAACACCGCCATCTTCAGCCAGAGCGGCGGCAACATGGGGATCGGCTTTGCGGTCCCCAGCAACATGGCGCGCTCGATCCTCGACCAGCTCGTCAAGACCGGCAAGGTGATCCGGGGATGGCTGGGGGTGTCCATTCAGGAACTTTCCCCCGAGCTGGCCGCGCAATTCGGCGTGGCGGATCCCAAGGGCGTCCTGGTCAGCGATGTGCTGGAGAACAGCCCGGCCAAGCGCGCGGGGCTCGAACGCGGAGATGTCATCGTGGAGTTCGACGGCAAGCCGGTCGAAAACCCCACGCAGCTCAGGAATGCGGTGGCGCAGACGACGATCGGCAAAAAATCCGTCGTGAAGTTCGTCCGGGACAAGCATACGCGCACGGTGGAAGTCGCCATCGCGGAGCAGCCGAAGCAAGTCGCGCAGGCCGGCGGGGAAGAAGGCGGGGAGTCGGTCAGGCTGGCCGGGCTCCTCTCCGCCCTCGATGCGCGCGAGTTGACGGCCGAGCTGGCGGGCCGGTTCGGTCTGGCCTCGGGCGAGCGCGGGGTGGTCATCGTGCAGGTCCGGTCCGGGAGCCTCGCGGAGGAAGCGGGCATCAAGGAAGGCGACATCCTTCTGGAAGTGAACCGGAAACCGGTCCCCAACATGAAAGCCTACGAGAAAGCCGCCGCCAAGCTCGGCAAGGATGACGCCGTCCTGCTCCTGATCAAGCGGCAAGGGCGCACGACTTACGTCACGTTAAAACCCTAATTCCTGTACGTTGCGGAGGCCGGTGGTATTATAATGCAAGGCGAAAGGGGGTGACGCTATGGCGCGACGAATCAGTTTCGTGCTTGTAAGCGCCCTGGCAGGCATGGCCTTGTTCTTGCGGAGCGAGGAGGCTTCGGGGCCGATGCTCGCGGCGGGGTTTGCCATCGGGGCCGTGACCGGCGGGCTGATTCTCTTGGCGGAATACGGGCTGCAGCGGGCGTCGTTCGGCGTTATCGTCGGGGGGACGGCCGGCTTGGCGATCGGGCTGGTGCTGACCGGGTTGGTCGAGTGGGTGGGCAGCGCCGTTTTCGATGTGGAAACGTTTCTGTTTCACATCGGCGGCCTCTTGTTCCTGCTTGGCTTGCCGTATCTGGGGACCATGCTGGGGTCGAAATTCGGCATGGAAAGGCTCATGGGGCCGGCGAAACATCCGGAACACGCGGCGCCGGCCGGCCATTATAAGATTCTTGATACCAGCGTGATCATCGATGGACGTGTGGCGGACCTCTGCGAGACGGGATTTCTGGAGGGGACTTTTCTGGTGCCCCAGTTTATTTTGCACGAACTGCAGCACATCGCCGACTCCTCCGACGGGTTGAAGCGCGCGCGCGGCCGCCGGGGGCTGGACGTGTTGAACAAGATTCAGAAGATGGTGGACATCGACGTGCGCATCGTGGACGACGATTTTCCCAGCGTGAAGGAAGTGGACGCCAAGATCGTGGTCCTGGCCAAGAAGGTCGGCGCCAAGGTGGTCACGAACGATCTGAACCTGAACAAGGTGGCGGAACTCCAGGGCGTCCGGGTGCTGAACATCAACGAATTGTGCAATGCCCTGCGGCCGGTCGTGCTGCCGGGCGAGACCATCCGGGTCTTCGTGCTGAAGGAAGGCAAAGAGCCGGGCCAGGGCGTCGCGTATCTGGACGACGGGACGATGATCGTGGTGGACAACGCCAAGCGTTGCGTCGGGCGGAACGTGGATGTGGTGGTGACCAGTGTCTTGCAGACGACGGCGGGAAGGATGATCTTCACGCGCCTCAAGGAAGAGACCGAGAAGGAAGAGTTCCAGGTCGCGCGTGGATAGGAGCCTGTCGGGGAATCACCGTTCTACTGCGGCGAACGATACAGGGCCATCCACGGCGTTCTCGGCTCGGAAAAATCCTCAATGTATTTCAGAGAATACGCCTCCGGTTTTGTCCGAGCCTGCGGCCTTGCATCTGACCCCGTCTCCTTCGCCTCGTGACGAAGGGACTCCCCGACAGGCTCCTTTTCGTACCGTCGCTGTCGTGCCGGCCGCCGGGCGCGGCTTGCGCATGGGGGGGCACGTTCCCAAGCAGTTCCTGATGCTGGGAGGCCTGCCGATTCTGGTCCATTCTCTTCTGGCGCTGGAAGCGGCGCCCTGCGTCGAGGCCGTCATCCTCTCTGTCCCGGAGGCCGACCGCGAGTTTTGCCTGCGCGAGATCGTTACCCCCTACGGGTTGAAGAAAGTCACGAAAGTCGTTGCCGGGGGCGCACAACGGCAGGATTCCGTGCGCCACGGGCTTGCGGCTGTCGGCGAGGAGACGGAGGTGGTGCTCGTTCACGATGCCGTCCGGCCCTTCGTGACGCCGGACATGGTGCAGCGGGTCGTGGAGGCGGCTGCCAAGCACGGAGCGGCGGTGGTGGCGATCCCGATGAGGGACACAGTCAAACAGGTGGGGGCCGACGGACTGATCGAAAGGACGGTGGATCGCGGGCACCTCTGGCTGGCGCAGACCCCGCAGGCCTTTCGCCTGGCGCGGTTTCAAGAGGCGCACCGCAAAGCCGCCCTGGACGGCTTCCACGGGACCGATGACGTGCAACTGGTCGAGAGGCTCGGTTATCCTGTGGCCGTTGTGGAGGGCAGCGGAGACAATATCAAGATCACGCGGCCGGAGGACCTGGCGATCGGCGAGGCGATTCTGGCGGCACGACAAAAAGTTTGAAAGTCACAAAGTCTATAAAGTCTTCGAGTCTCGACTTTCGGACTTTCGACTTTCAGACTTTCTGACCATTCCATTGTACGAAAGGGGAGTGAATGAGAGTCGGACTGGGCTACGATATCCATCCCTTGGGGCCGAATCGCAAGCTGATCCTGGGCGGCATTGAAATCGCGCATAGCCAGGGGCTCGTCGGACATTCCGACGCGGACGCGCTGGCCCATGCGGTGTGCGATGCCATGTTGGGGGCGATGGGGGAGGGGGACTTGGGCAAGCACTACCCCAGCTCAGA
>VGXD01000197.1 GCA_016873525.1 Nitrospira sp.
CTATGAACTGTACGGTCGGTGGGATGAGGCCGACCGCTACCATTTCCATCATGGCCGCGATCCCGAGACGACGGAGAGCCTGGACTTGGCCCGTCGGGCCGTCAGCGCCCTCGTAGTGGCCTTCGACGCGCTGCAACAGCCTGACTATGCCGTGTCGGTGGCGGCAATCCTGGCCTGGGAAAAGAAGGATGCCGACGCCATCGCCATGTTGGGACGGGGTGTGCAAGAAGCCGGCTTGCGGGTGGAGCAGATCGTCAAGGAGCCGCGCCTGCGCCGTCTGGCGGGGAACGAGCAGTTTACCGCCTTTCTGGCTTCGGCCTATGATTCGCTTGCCGTCACGGCGGCCACGGCCGTGCGGCGCGAGTTGATGGACCTCTCCGGTCTCTGGGATTTGTCGGCCGGGCCCTTCCCCTTCGGACCGGCCCGCATTGTCCAGCAGGGCGCCTATGTGACCATCACGTTCGAGCGCAATGACAACGCCCATTACCCCGGCGCCAAAGCAGGAAGCCCGCAGTTTGAAGGGGTGCGGCAGGGGCAGCGGCTGACGGGGTCCCTGGTGCTGTATGGCGCAAAGGGGGCTTGCGCGAAGGACACGGTCAAGGTTCCGGCCGAGTTGCTGCTCTCGGACGACGGGCTTGAGATTATCTCCATTCCACCCCGCCAGTACCTCGTCGGCAAAGGGCAGGGCGGGGGCAGCGCCTGCGAAAGGAAGGCGGACGACCATGATTCCTATTATTGGACGAGAAACACGGGGCGGTGAGCGGAGGTGGTCGATGGGTTTCGTGCCGCCGGGCGGTCTTGCTCGCTTTTGCGTTCTGTCTGTGGTGGCGGCGCTCGGCACGGCCACGGTTGCCTGCGAGGACATGAGGGCGGATAGGGCCTATGTCCGTGGAGACTATAGGGCGGCCGTCAAGGAACTGCGTGACTTGGCCGAGCATGGCGAAGCGAGGGCCCAATACGACCTGGCTCTGTTGTACGACAAGGGACAAGGCGTGGCGCAGGACGACAAGCAAGCGCTGCATTGGTATCGCAAAGCGGCCGAACAAGGGGAGGCCAGGGCCCAATATAATGTCGGGTTGATGTATGCCAAGGGGCAGGGCGTCCAGCAGGACGATGTCGAGGCTTACCTCTGGATCGGTCTGGCCGCCGCGCAAGGCGAGGCGCGCGCTCCGGATGCCAGGGCGTTTCTGGACGGTCGGATGGCGCCGGATCAGATTGCCAAAGGGCAGGCCCTCATTCGGGAATATCTGGAGAGGAAGAAAACCCAGACCTGTTGGTATTGCGAGCTTTTTCATCGGGGTTCTCCGCCATGACCGAATGGTCCCTGGGCTGCGCAACGGCGGTTAAGTTTTGGGGCCGTTGTGCCGATACCATAATGCGGTTGAATGCCCATGCAACCTTTTCTGCTGAATATTCCCCATTCTCCTCCTTCTATTGAAGGGCCGCCTGACATGCAAGGGCTCTTCACTCCGGGCGAATCGGTTCGAGCGACAGTCCTTGAAATGCAGGACGCCGGGAAGCTCCTGATTCTGGTCAAGGGCCTTGCGCTCACGGCCAGATCGCTGGCCGGGCCATTGCAGCCAGGCCAGGTGATTCAGGCGAGGGTGGAGCGGGCAGAGGGGCAAATTCTCCTCAAGCTGGAATTGCCCCCTCAGTCCGGAGAAGTGCGTCAGCCGGCCTTGAGCGAAAATGGAACGGGTGGCCGGTCCTCTTCACAGGGAAGAATCGGACAAGCCCTGTCGGAACAAGCTGTCGTGGCCGGGCCGTCGATTCCTGACCTGTCCGGTCAGGCCGAATTACCGGGGGGGCTATATCAGAAGGGTCAGTCAGCGCCGAGCCTGCCGATCCAAACGGGCGAGCATTTTTTAGCTGTGCCGGCCGCTTCCCTCACGCGTGAAAGCGAGGTTCTGTCTATCCAGGTTGGAGAGGATGCGTCTCCGGCAGCCGAGCGGGGAGAATCGATAGAGCAAACTGGAAAGCCAGGCCCGCAAGGTCAAAGCCAGGAGGAAATCCCCCAAGAGGCCTCGCCGCAGTTGCAGCAGCCGAGTTGGCCGCTCCAACGGACGGATCGCCCGGTTCATCTACCGCGGTCGGTTCCGAACGGCGGTCCTGAGACGATGGACGCCGGGCATCCGGCCCAGCCGGCGGCGGTCGAACCGGCCCATCCGAGTCACGTTCAGTCGCCGCTCCAATCTCTCCAGGCTCTACAGGCCAGGGATAGGGATCCGGTCGCGTTTGTGGCGACCGTCTACGGCGTCGGTTCCGCCAACCTCTTGTTCCTCCCGCTTGCCACGAAAATGAAATTGAAGCTCAAGCGAACGTCGATCAGGCGGGCCATGATCATCTCCGGGCTGGTTGGTTTGGCACAGGGCGAAAATCCCCGTCTCCTGCAAGAGAAATTGGAGGGATTTTTGCCGCAAGCGGCGCAAACCAAAGCGAAAAAGCCTTAGGCGGGCCGGCGCATGGCCAAACCCAAACATGAAGAGCACGAGAACCACGAGCTATGGCTGGTCTCCTACGCCGACTTCATTACACTGCTGTTTGCCTTTTTCGTCGTCATGTACTCGGCCTCGGCGCTCAACATCGGCAAGTTCAAAGTCATTTCAGACTCCCTCAACATGGCGCTCTTGAAGCCGGTCAAGGGGCAAAACTCTTCGAGTCAAGCGCTCGACTTCGGCGGGCAGGGAAAAAAGACGCCGCCGATTCCGGCCGTCAGCTCCAAAGAGCAGTTTCATCGGCGGGTCCAGGCGGCGATGAGGAAATTCGACATTGCCCAGAATCTTCCCGACAAGATGGAAGTCACCATGACCGACCACGGCATCATGGTGACGCTGGCCGATTCGATGCTGTTCGAAAGCGGCCAGGCCGCTGTGCGGCCTCAGGCCCTGCCCGCGCTCCAGGCGCTGAGCGAGGTCATTATGGACACCGGCGAGATCATCCAGGAAATCCGGGTCGAAGGCCACACCGACAATGTCCCGCTGCGCACGCTCCAGTTCCCTTCCAACTGGGACCTGTCCGCCTCCCGCGCCGCGTCGGTGCTGCGCGTGCTGACCGAACAGTATCAGGTCAAGGCGGACATGATGTCGGTCGTCGGGTACGGGGCCGTCAAGCCGTTGTCCGACAATCTGACGCCGGACAATCGAGCGAAAAACCGGCGCGTGGAAATCAACGTGATCATGGCGGAGTAATCCCGCCCTCCTCCCTTCTCCGTATCGGCCGCCTCTGTTGTTCCGCCGCCCAGTCTGCTAATCTCATGCGATCTCGCCTCGTCGATGAGGGCGGGCACACCGGCTGGAGGTGCCGAAACCATGGTGCATAGGTTTGTGGCGTGGGGTGCGATCTTGGCGGGGCTCGGCGTGGCGGCCGGCGCCTTCGGGGCCCATGGGCTGAAGTCCATCCTGTCCCCGGATAGGCTGGCCGTCTACGAAACGGCGGTGCGCTATCACCTTTACCACGCCCTTGCGATGGTGGTTGTGGGCTGTCTGGGCGATCGCTGCCGGGCCGATCGCGTCGGGATAGCCGGCCGGCTGTTTATGGTCGGCATCCTGCTGTTTTCCGGCAGCCTCTATCTTCTGGCTCTGTCCGGGGTCCGCTGGCTTGGCGCCATCACGCCCCTGGGCGGGGCGGCTTTTCTGGGCGGATGGGCCACGCTGGCCTGGGCCGCGATGAAGAGGAATTGACGATGGAGCGATTGATTCAATCGGCAATGAGCCGATCGTCAATTTGTTTCAGCGGGGGCAGGGAGCGGCGCGCTTGCCGGTGATGGAGCCCCAGGCGCCGGCGGAGTTGATGAAGGTGCCTTCGAGACGCTGTCCCTCTCCGGCAAAGAGCAGGCTGTCTTCCTGATACCCTCCGGCAAATTCCCAGCGTAGATAGAGGAGGTCCCCCAAGGCCACGATTGTGGCCGGCTGTTGGACCGGCCGGCTCGATGACGCGGCGGGAGCCTCGACATTGGCCGGTGGAAACACCATGACGGACTTGTGGTCCTGGTGGTTCTGGTGGTTATGGATGGTCCAGTTCCAGGTCCCGCAGAGCCGCGCCAGTCCTTTCAGTTCTTGCGCCCTGGCGCGCCATCCGTGCATACGTTCCCAAGCCTCGCGCGCCTTCCGCTCGGCCTCGGCTTCGGCCTTGGCGGCAGAGGCGATCGCCTGCGCGGCCAGCATGGGGTGGAGACGGCGGAGGGCATAGCGTGTCATCAGCCGGTCTCGATCCGTCTGGGCGGCGGGCGTCTTCTCCGGCTCTATCAAGCGCCGGCGAATGCCGTCCATGCCGTCTCGCTCCGCCACCGAGAGCCAGGACTCGGCTCCACCGGTCAATCGCGGATAGGTGGCATCCAGATAGGCCTCGTACTCTG
>VGXD01000198.1 GCA_016873525.1 Nitrospira sp.
GACCATGTCGTTGACCGGAATGCCCTCGGTGATGCAGATGACGAGCTTGATCCCCGCGTCGGCCGCTTCCAGTATCGCGTCGGCGGCAAAGGGCGGCGGCACGAAGATCAGCGACGTATCGCAGTGGGTCTTGGCCACCGCGTCGCGCACCGTGTTGAAGACCGGGATGCCCTCGACCTCTTGCCCCGCCTTGCCCGGCGTGACCCCGGCCACGACCTGCGTGCCATAGGCCTTGCACTGGGTCGCATGGAAGGACCCTTCCTTGCCGGTGATCCCCTGCACCACCACCCGCGTGTTCTTATTGACCAGAATACTCACGACCTACCTCTTTCTAACCCACCCCTTCCCACCATGACGGTGGAAGCGATAGGCTCCTCATGGGGTGCTGGGATGAGCCTCAACTGCGCGCGTCCATCAAGCACCGCCCGCTTGGCTCTACATTCGGATCAATCTTGCGTGCGCGGTGCGCGAGCACGGAGGCTTATCCCGGCGCCACGCCGTTTTATGCCGCCGCTTCCGCCTTCTTTCGCTTCTTGCCCGTCATCGCCACGATCTTCTGCGCCGCCTCCCAGAGGTCGGTCGCCACATCCACCTTAAGGCCGGACTCCAGCAGGAGCTTCCGCCCCTCTTCCGCGTTCGTCCCTTGTAGCCGCACGACCAGGGGCACGTTCAGGTGGACTTCCTTGGCGGCGTCGATCACGCCGTGCGCGATGCGCTCGCAGCGGACGATCCCGCCGAAGATGTTGATGAAGATGCCCTTGACGTTTTTGTCCTTGAGCAGGATGCGGAAGCCGGCGGCCACCGTTTCCTTCGTCGCGCCGCCCCCCACGTCCAGGAAGTTGGCCGGCCAACTGCCCGCCAGCTTGATCACGTCCATCGTGGCCATGGCCAGCCCGGCCCCGTTCACCATACAGCCGATGTTCCCGTCCAGCTTCACGTAGTTCAGGTTGTTCTTGCTGGCCTCGATCTCCAAGGGCTCCTCTTCATAGAGGTCTCGCAGGGCCTGGATGTCCGCGTGCTTGAAGAGCCCGCTGTCGTCGAAGGAAACCTTGCCGTCCAGGGCGATGAGCGTCTTGTCCGTCGTGATGACCAGGGGGTTGATCTCCACCATCGCGGCGTTCTTGTCCATGAAGAGGCGGTAGAGGTTGCCGAGCATGGCGATGAAGGGATTCAGCACCGCCGGCTCCAACGTCGGGAGGCCGAGGCCGAAAGCCAGCTTGCGTCCGTTATAGCCCTGGAAGCCCACGGCCGGATCGATCAGCTCCTTGAGGACTTTTTCCGGCGTCTTGGCCGCCACTTCCTCGATCTCCATCCCGCCCTCGGTGCTGGCGATGAAGACGGGCCAGCCTGAGTCCCGGTCCACGAGCAGGCTCAGGTAGAGTTCCTTGGCGATCCCGGCGCCTTCCTCGATCAAGAGCCGGCGGACCTTGCGGCCCTTCGGCCCGGTCTGGTGTGTGACGAGCGTCTTGCCGAGCAGCTCCTTGGCCAGCCCCGGCACCTCGGCCTGATTCTTGGTGATCTTCACGCCGCCGGCCTTGCCGCGCCCGCCCGCATGGATCTGCGCCTTGACGACGAAGACGGGGCTGTTCAGCGCCGCCGCCCACTTGGCCGCCGCCTTGGGCGTCTTGATCTCCTTGCCCTTGGGCACGGGCACGCCGAACTGCGCAAACAACTGCTTGGCCTGGAATTCGTGAATGTTCATCGTTACCTCAAAGTTAAGAGCTGATGGCTGATAGCTTATGGCATATGGCCGGATAGCACAGGGCTTCTAGGCGGTCCGTTCTTGCCATCAGCTATATGCCATTTGCCATATGCTCTTATTCTTTCTTCGCGTAAGCCGGAAACAGCATCGGCGACGTGATGTCGGAGGAGGTGCCGTGCTTGCGGGCCTCGGCTCTGAAGCGCGTGACGTGGTCGAGCGTCACCTTCCCCGGTTGCGCGGACTTGGCGCGGGAAGCCGCCGCGAGCCCCGTGCGCTTGCCGTAGACCATCAGGTCCAGGAGCGAGTTGCCCATCAGGCGGTTGCGCCCGTGCAGCCCCCCGGAAGCCTCGCCGGCCACGAACAAGTTCTTCACGCCGGACTCGCCGTTCACGTCGATCTGCACGCCGCCGTTCTGGTAATGGAGCGTCGGGTAGATCAGCACCGGGTCCTTGGCGATGTCGATCCCGTACCGCTCGTACTGCCGGATCATGGCGGGGAAATGCTTCTTCAGCGTCCCCTCTCCCTGCTCGAGTTCCAGCAGCGGCGTGTCCAGCCAGACGCCGATCCGGCCGGACATCGTGCGGATGCCTCGGCCTTCCTCGCATTCCCGAATGATCGAGGAGGACACCACGTCGCGGGTGTCCAACTCGTTCACGAACCGCTCGCCCTTGGCGTTGACCAGGTGTCCGCCTTCCGAGCGGATGCCTTCGGTCACCAGCGCGCCGACCAGCTGCTCCGGATAGGCCGCCCCGGAGGGATGGTACTGGAACGTATCGACTTGCAGGAGCTTGGCTCCCATCCGATAGGCCATGGACAGCCCGTCGCCGGTCGCGCCGTAGTGGTTGCTGGTCGGGAAGCCCTGGATGTGCAAGCGCCCGATGCCGCCCGTCGCCAGGATCACCGTCTTGGCCGCCACCACCGCAAAGCGCTTGTTGTCCAAATCCTGCAAGACCGCCCCCGTGCAGGCGCCGTTGCCGTCGCTCAGCAGTTCGACCGCCGCGCAGAATTCCAACAACTGAATCTTCTGATTGAGAACCTCGTCCTTGAGCACCCGCATGATTTCGAGGCCGGTGTAGTCGGAGCAGGTGAGGAGACGCGGTTTGGAACTGCCGCCGCCTTTCTTCACGTGCAGGTTGCCGTCGTTGTCCCGGTCGAACAACACGCCCAGCTCCATCAGCCACTTGGCGACGGAGGGACCCTCCTCCACCATCACCTTGAGGAGCTGGTGATCGTTCTTCATGTGGCCGCCCTTGAGGGTGTCCAGGAAGTGCTGGATCGGGGAATCCTCGGCGGTCACGGCCACCTGGATGCCGCCCTGGGCCATCACGGTGTTGGAGTCGGCCAGACGGAGCTTGGTGGCCAGCAACACCTTCGCCCCTTGGGCATGGGCGTGCAGCGCGGCCGCGCAACCCGCGCCGCCGCCGCCGACGACCAGCACGTCCACCTGGTGGGCCGGCGTCAAGTCCACGTCGGCCGGAACCGGGCTGTCGCCTTCGAGCAAGGCCGCGAGTTCCCGCACGGTGGACTCGCCCGCATTGGGCCCGAAGCGGATCGGCCGGTAGGCGTTCTCGCGGAAGTCCGGATGATATTTTTTGATCAGAGTGTCGCGCTCGGCCGGCTGATACTTGGGCAGCGTCTGCTTGCGGCGCGCGTCGCGGGTCTTGTGGACGATTTTCTGGAGTTCGTGAATGTCCATTCAGTCAGTCTCAAAGTCGCAAAGTTAGAAAGTCTTCAAGTCGAAAGAGCGGAACATGGAGGGCATTGCGTCCGACTTGATGACTTTACAGACTTGACGACTTTTCGGCTCTCCTATTTCAACTCCGCACAGGCTTCTTTCAACTGCTGCTCGTTCATCTTGAGGATCCGGTCCCACTCGGCTTCGTAGCGGCCTTCCTCGATTTCCTTGATCCGCTGGGTGAGCCGCAGCGGCTTCTCGGCGAAGTGGGCGCCCTGGGCCCGGCTGGCATAGAGGGCCACGAGGTTGGGGGCGATGTCCGCGATGCAGACGGGGGCGCAGAGCCCGCACATCACGCAGTCCATGAACATCTCGGAGACGGCCTTGAAGTCCCCGAAAACCGCCCGCCACACCCCTTCCCGCACATCGATGGTCTGCGGACAGGCTTCCGTACAGGCGTTGCAATTGCGGCAGAGAGGCGCCTCCGGATAGAGATTGAAGAGGTCCTGCTTGGGGTCCTTGAGTTCGGCCATCTGGTAGATGGCCTTGCGGGCCGGAAACGGCGGCACCATGGAGAAGGACATCCCGTCCTGCACCGCCGTCTGACAAGCCAGGCAGGTTTTGACCTTGGGATCGTCCTTGGTTCGGTAATAGGTGGCGCAAGCGCCGCAGAAACCGCCCAGACAGCCGATGCCCCGGATCTGATCCTGGCCCGTGTACCACAAGGCCTTGATGACGGTGATCCCTTCCGGCACCTGATAGGTCTTGCCGGCGATCTCCACCGTGACCATCCTGTGCCGGATGACCTCTTCCTGGTCGATCAGATTCTGCTTGTCGGCGTCTTGTGCAGCCATGTCAAAAAGAAACCCTCGCCGGTCGCGCTACCTTCTCCACCACGGCATCATACACGCGAACCGGGCACGTGCCAACCACCAAGGAGAAGCACCGCCCCGTCAGACAATTGCATCCACGATCGC
>VGXD01000199.1 GCA_016873525.1 Nitrospira sp.
AACCCGGCCACGCTCGCGATGACGGGTTTGTGGAACGCCCGCAACTCCGGAATGAGCTGCGCATAGGCTTGATAGCCCAAATTGGGCAAGCCCATCGAGTTGATGGACCCCCCGGGGAAGCTCTTGTATCGTGGTTCGGGATTCCCTTGGCGCGGCTCCAGCGTCATCGACTTGGTCACGATGGCGCCGGCGCGGGAACGGCCCAGCGCCACCAGTTCCTCGCGCGTGACACAGAGGGCCCCGGCGGCGTTCATCACGCAACCGGGGAACCGGACGCCCGCTATGCTCACGGAGAGATCCATCGCCTTCTTCTCCATTACGTCGTCACGCCTGTCCATCGGAGGTCCATCCGTCCCCCCGCTCTACCACCGCTTGCCTCGAATCCGCGCATTGCTATACCATAACCCGTCGCCGGCTCACAACCATCGCACGGCTTCCTTGCAGGAGGCACCATGCCCAGCCTGACGGCAGTCCTTCGGCAGGCCCTCCACCTTGTCTTGCCGGTCGATTGCGCCGGCTGCGGAACCGCCTTGGCCGACGATCCCATCCCGTTTTTTTGCCGATCCTGTTGGGCCGACATCCGCCCCCTGACCGGTCCGGTTTGCCCTCGATGCGGTCGCCCCTTTGCCTCCCCCGTGACGCTGACGCATAGCCCCCATTACCTCTGTAGCGCCTGCCACCGACGCCGGCCGGCCTATACCATGGCCCGGTCGCTCTATCCCTATGCCCCACCGCTGAAGGATGCCATCCGGCTCTTCAAATACCACGGGAAAGTACGCCTGGCGGATGCGCTGGGAGACCTCATGACCACAGCCTGGCCTTTACTCCCCGAGGTTGATCTGATGCTGCCGGTGCCCCTCCACCCCGCCCGCCTCAGGGAACGGGAGTTCAACCAGGCGCTTTTGCTGGCGGACCGCTTGAATCGACGCTTGCGCATTCCGCTCTCCTTCGATAATCTAGTGCGGCTTCGCCTGACGGAACCGCAGACAGACTTGAGCCGGGCCGCCAGGCTGGCCAATCTGAGACAGGCCTTTGTCGTGCGTCGCCCCGGCGAGGTCAAACACAAACGGGTGTTGCTCATTGACGACGTAATGACCACCGGCACGACCGTCAACGAATGCGCCAAGGCCCTGCGCAAAGCCGGGGCCGCCGATGTCTATGTCGGCACCCTCGCGCGGACGCTGTGACACGCATGAGCCGCAAAGTCCGAATGTCGGCACGTCCTACCGTCGAGGCCTTCGGACTTTCTGACTTTACAACTTAACGACCGAGGAGGCCCCATGCCGATCTACGAATACCGCTGCAAAGACTGCGGCAAACGCAGCAGCCACCTGGTCTTGAATATCAACAACCCCGCGCCCGCAGCCTGTCCGCACTGCCGAAGCGCCAGGCTGGACCGAATCATGTCGCGGTTTGCCGCGCCGAAGTCGGAAGAGGCTCGCATGGAGTCCCTGGCGGACCCCAGCAAGTTCGGCGACCTGGATGAAAACGATCCCCGAAGCATGGCGCGATTCATGAAAAAAATGGGACAGGAGATGGGGGAAGACCTCGGCGACGACTTCGACGAGGCGCTGGAAGGCGCCGGCGACGACCTGGGACAGACCGCGCCGGGCATGGCCGAATCGACCTCCACCGACCTAGACTGACATATACCGACATGCACAATTGCTTGACATTTTTCCGCTTTCTTCCTAGACTGACACCTGAGTCTATGGCCCATTTCTCCAAGGTCTTCGCGTGATCGACTATGCCCTCACCCTCTCATTCGCGGCAGAGCGCCGACAACGAGCTGCTCACAGCGGAAGAAACCTGTCGCTATCTCAAGATTGCACAGCGGACGTTATACCGGTACATCCAAGACCGCCACATGCCGGCCTTCAAGCTGGGCAAGGAATGGCGGTTCGTGCGCTCTGACCTGGAACAGTGGCTCCACCAACGGGCCACGGGCCGGCCACGGGCCCGATCGGGACGACGGTAACAAGGAGGCGCCTCCATGTTCGCGGGATCCTATCCGTGCAAATTGGATGAGAAGGGCCGTTTCATCGTGCCCTCCCCCATGCGCGAAAGCCTGGAAACCCAGGGCAACGGCGTCGTCTTCATCAAGGGCCCGGAACAGTCGCTCTGGGTCTATTCCCTCGTCGAGTGGGAACGGGTGCTGGACGGCGTCAAGGCGAAGCTGGACGAGGATCAGAGCCGGCTGTTCATGCACACGGTCGTCTCCGAGGCCGGCACCTCGGAAGTGGACAAGGCGGGGCGGATTTTGATCCCGGGACGCCTGCGGAAAACGGTGCCCGTCGAGGAAGATCTGGAAATCGTGCTGGTGGGTCTCTTCAACCACATGGAAATCTGGAATCCTTCCGAGTGGCGCCGCTACTTGAGCCGGAACGAAGAAAAAAACGAGCAGGCCTTGAGCAAGATATCCAACCTCCTCTCGCACCGCTGACGTGGCGCATCCTCCCCGCAGAATTTCATCCCGTTTGAAACCGGTTTCCGTCCGTCTGACCTCCTATCGCGCCTCGCCCACGCCGACGCCCTCGGTCGAAACCGGGACGCGGCCCCGTCGGTTAGGCCCTCTGCAATCGGCCCGTGCCGGGTCTCGGCCCCGTCTCGCGCCGATCGTCATGCCGGACCCGGCCCCGGCCTCGATTGCCTCGGACCGTTTCGCGCTGACCCTGCCGGTCCCGCCGAGCATTAACCACCAATATACGACGGTGAACGGCCGGCGCGTCCTCTCCGCCATGGGACGCCGCTACAAAGCTCTGGTGGCGCAGCAGACGTTGCTCGTCCTTGCACAGGCCCGGCACCGCGACACGTTGCTGCACGCCTTGCGTCAGGACGCCCTCGCCCTGACCATTCGCTTTCACTTCACGTCGCCGCTACGCCGCGACGTGGACGGCGGGCTCAAGATCGCCCAAGACGCCCTCTGCGAAGCGCTCGGCATCAACGACAACCGAATCATGGAGGTCCACCTCTACAAGCACCACGATGCCGTCCGCCCCCGCATTGAAGCCACCCTATCCTCCTCAGGCATCTTCGATCCCTTTCAACCGCAGAATCCCTCGCAGCAACCGACCACCACCCCATAGCCCGTCCGGACCGACAACCTGTCCGCGCCTCCACGGCGGCCCGAATCGTGCGCCGTCAGACAGTCCGTTGTTCTTGACTCCGCCTTAAGAAAAACAGGGACATAGCCGATAGAGCCATACGGGGATGGTCCCGTCTGCCTACTTCAACCGTTCGCAGAAGGCGCCGGAGAGCGGAGGACTATCACGATTGTCTGCGATCTTACTCACGGACGAACCGGAGCCCTGGAACAACGTTCGCCGTAACTGAGCAGGCAGGGGAACCACGCGATGAAAGCCTTGATCGCCGATGACGACCCAATCTCCCAGCGTATCCTGAAGACCGCCCTCTCCAAATGGGGCTATGAGGTCATGGTGACCCAGAATGGCGCGGAGGCCTTGGAGATTCTGCACCGCGCCGACGGACCTCGACTTGCCATCCTCGACTGGATGATGCCGAACCTGGACGGCCTCGAGGTCTGCCGGGCCGTCAGGACGCAAGCCGCCCAACCTTACGTCTACCTCCTCTTACTCACATCGAAAAGCCACAGAACCGATGTCATCGCAGGACTGGGCGCGGGATCGGACGACTACCTGACCAAGCCTATCGACCTCGAAGAGTTGAGAGCCCGCCTCCAAGCCGGCCAACGGATCCTGGACCTGCAGACGGAATTGATCGCGGCCCGGGAAGCCTTCCACCTCCAAGCCACGCACGATTCACTCACCGGCCTCTGGAACCGGGCGGCCATTTTCGACGCGCTCGAACGGGAGAGCGCCCGCGCCAAACGCGAGCAAACCACCTTTGCCGTCATCCTCGCGGACATGGATCACTTCAAGCGCATTAACGACACCTATGGCCACGCAACCGGAGACATCGTGCTCGTGGAAGCGACCAAACGGCTCTCGTCGGCAATCCGGGCCTACGATGCCCTCGGCCGCTATGGCGGGGAAGAATTTCTCCTCGTTTTGCCGGGATGCGATGAGCGCAACGCGCGACGCCTGGCGGAACGAATTCGAGCCGGCCTCGAAGGAAGCCCGGTCGAAACCGACGATGGCCGGACGATTCCGATCTCGCTCAGCCTGGGAGTGGCGATCGGCGGAGCGGACGACGCAGAGCCTCCCGAAACGCTCGTCAAATTGGCGGACCAGGCGCTCTACCGCGCCAAGGAACGAGGAGGCAACCGCGTCGAAGTCGCTCAGCCGGCAGAACGTCACGTGGGGGCATGAGACGGTACGCCCACGGCCCCGCGCAAACAGATCCAGAGGG
>VGXD01000200.1 GCA_016873525.1 Nitrospira sp.
TTGCCATGGCCAAGCGATATCGGCGTTTGCCGTCGATCTCGATCGACAACGGCGTGATGGAACGGTCGTCACGCGCCGCCATGATCCCGGTCGACTTTCTCTGGTCTGATGTCGGCAACTGGAGCAGTTTGGAGGAAGTGGCTCCGCGCAACAGGGCCGGCAACGTGGTCAGCGGCAGGGTTGTGGACCTGGACAGCCACGATTCGATCGTCTACGCCGATCGCCGGCTCGTCGCGACGATCGGGCTCTCCGACATGGTTGTGGTGGATACGCCGGATGCCACCTTGGTCTGTCCGAAATCGCGCGCCCAGGACGTGAAAAAAGTGGTCGCGCTCCTGAAGCGGCAGGGTGCGCCGGAGCACCTTGAACACCGGACTATTTTCAGGCCCTGGGGTTCCTACACGGTGTTGGAGGAAGGGGCCGGGTACAAGGTCAAGCGGGTCATGGTGAATCCGCGCGGGCGGTTGTCGCTGCAGCTCCATCACCAGCGCAGCGAACACTGGGTCGTCATCGCAGGGACGGCTCGGGTCACCTGTGGCCGGCGGGTGCTCGATCTCGGCGTCGGGCAGAGCACCGGTATTCCGAAAAATACCCCCCACCGGCTTGAAAACGCCGGGTCTGAACCGCTGCATATCATCGAAGTCCAGGATGGCCCGTACCTTGGCGAGGATGATATTGTTCGCCTGCAGGATGATTATGGGAGGCAGGTGAAGCGTCGTTTGTGAAGCGTGCCTCGTCAGCCACTTCACGTTTCACGAGGACCGAACCACGAGGGATCATGGCACTCTTTCGCGAATATGACATTAGGGGCATTGTCGGCCAGGAGTTGACGGAGGATGTGGCCGAGTCCATCGGGCGGGCTTTTGCGACGCTGGGCAGCACGAAGGGCATGAAGACGGTCAGCGTCGGCCGGGACGGACGGCACAGTTCTCCGATCCTGCGCGATCGTCTGGTCAAGGGCCTCACGGCCGGCGGGCTGAACGTTCTCGATATCGGCGTCTGTCCGACGCCGCTGCTCTACTTTTCGCTCTTTCAGCTTCCGGTGGATGGCGGGGTGATGATCACCGGCAGCCACAATGCGGCCGAATACAACGGATTCAAACTCTGTGTCGGGAAAGAAGCGCTGCACGGGGAAGACATTCAGCATTTGCGCGGCGTCATGGAGGCCGGCCGGTTTTCGACGGGGGCCGGGACCGTCTCCCTGCGTCCGCTGATTCCGGAGTACCTGGCCTATCTCAAACGCAGCTTCGCCTCGATCGAGGCGGATCGCCTCCACGTCGTGATCGACTGCGGGAACGGCGCTGCGGCCCTCATGGCCAAGGAAGCCTTGGAGCAGTTGGGGTGTCGGGTGACCGGGCTCTATTGCGACTTGGACGGCAACTTCCCCAACCATCATCCGGACCCGACGGTGGTGGAGAATCTGCACGATCTGATCGCGGCGGTCAAACGGACCGGCGCGGACGTGGGGATCGGTTATGACGGCGACGCGGATCGCATCGGCGCGGTGGACGAGCGGGGGAACATCCTGTGGGGCGACCGTTTGATGGTGCTCTACTCCCGGGCGATTCTGGCCGAGCGGCCCGGCAGCACGATCATTTCCGAGGTCAAGGCCTCGCAGTCGCTGTACGATGACATCGCCAAGCGCGGGGGGAAGCCGGTCATGTGGAAGACCGGGCATTCGCTGATCAAGGCCAAGATGAAGGCCGAAGCGGCCGTGCTGGCCGGAGAGATGTCCGGCCACATGTTCTTTGCGGACCGCTATTTTGGCTATGACGACGCGATCTACGCCTCCTGCCGCCTGGTCGAAATTTTAGCCAAGGCAGGGCAGCCGCTCTCCTCCCTGATCGCCGATCTTCCGGTGACGGCCGTGACGCCGGAGATTCGGGTGGACTGCCCTGATGCGGTCAAGTTCGACCTGGTCAAGCAGGTCCAGGCGCGGTTGATGGCCTACGCCGCATCCGGTCGCGTGCCGGACGATGCCAGTCTCCGTATTCGCGATGTGGTGACCATCGATGGAATTCGCGTGATTTTCGAGGATGGCTGGGGCTTGATCAGAGCCTCCAACACGCAGCCGGCGCTCGTGCTCCGGTTCGAGGCCTCGACGCCGGAACGCCTGGCCGCCATCCGTCGCCTGATCGAGTCCGAGTTGGACCGGTCGCGGCGAGCGATGGCCACCTGACGGTGTCGGCCCAACCCCTGAGTCCTGGCCGCTTCCCAGCCCTTGTTTTGTTGCTCATCGTAGTTCTGACCAACGCGGTAGTTCAGACGAATGCGGCTTGGGCCCAACCGCCATCCGTTCCCTCCCTTGCAACCGACCGGCCCTTCGCGGCCGGCGAACGATTCACCTACACGATCTCCTGGCTGAACGTCACGGCCGGCACGGCTGTGACGGAAGTGACCGAGGCCGTGCCGATCCAGGGCCGTCCTGCGCTCAGGCTCTTGACGACGGCCACGTCGAGTCCCTTCGTGTCGAAGTTTTATCCGGTGGATAATCGGGTGGAGTCTGTCGTCGATGCGGAGGCCTTGACCCCCTTTCGGATGGTGTTCCGGAGACGAGAAGGAAAAAGAACAAACGACTTCGAGGTCACGTTTCGCCATGACGAAGGCATGGCGACGGTGACGAAGGACGGGGTGACCGACAGTCTGGCTGTTCCCCCCGGCATTCACGATACGATCTCCTGCCTCTATGCCTTTCGCAGACTGCCGTCGCTGGTGCCGGGCGCCTCGCAGACGATCGACGTGCACCATGACAAGAAAAATTACCGGCTCGAGTTGCGGGTCGAGGGGGTCGAGCGGCTGACGGGACCCTGGGGCGAGGTGGAAACAGTGCGGGTTCTTGCCATCATGCCGTTTCAGGGTATTTTCCTAAACGAGGGGAACATTCGGGTCTGGTTCACCAACGACGCCCGCCGGGTGCCGGTGATGATGAAGGCCAAGGTCTTGGTCGGCTCCGTTGTGGCCACGTTAGTGGACGGATTTCGGGTGCCGGAGGCTCCGTGAGAGCGAGCGGCGTGGGGCGCAAAAAAGCGGCAAGATTGCCCGGTCTTCTGAAAATAGCTATAATCACCCGGCAATTGTAAGCTGGCGGAAGACGGCCACAAGCAGCGCGAAGGAGGCAGGAGATCGTGGGGGCCTTTCCCATCACCCTGACGCGGTACATCATCCAGAAACAGGCGGCGCATCCCGGCGCCACCGGTGAGTTCTCCGCCCTCATGGCCCAGATCGGCCTGGTCGGCAAGATGCTGGCCCAGGACCTGCGCCGGGCCGGCTTGATCCACGTGTTGGGGCTGACCGGCAAGACCAATGTCCAGGGTGAAGCGGTCAAGAAGCTGGACGAGATTGCCAACGAGACCTTTGTGAAGGTCTTCCAGCATAGCGGGCTTGTCTGCGCCTTGGCCTCCGAGGAAATGGAAAAGCCTGTCAACCTGCCGGAGAACTGGCCGCACGGCAAGTACATGCTCCTGTTCGACCCACTGGACGGCTCGTCCAATACCGACGTCAACATGCCCATGGGCACGATCTTTTCCATCCTCCGCTATGAAGGCAAGGGGGGGCTGCCGTCCGAATCGGAACTGGTCCGCAAGGGGACCGAACAAGTCGCGGCCGGCTATCTGATGTATGGCTCCAGCACCATGTTGGTTTTTACCTCAGGCCAGGGGGTCCATGGGTTCACGCTGGATCCGGGGGTCGGCGAGTATGTGCTGTCGCACGAGAACATTCGGATTCCAACGAAGGGCAAGGTCTACGCGGCGAACGAAGGCAATTATCACAGGTGGTCCGTCGGCACCCGGCGCTTCCTGGATTACCTCAAAGAGCGGGATCAAGCGACCGGTCGTCCCTACAGCACCAGGTATTCCGGCTGCTTGGCTGCGGACGTGCACCGGATCCTTCTCGGCGGAGGCATCTACCTCTATCCCGGCGAGACGGACAAGCCGGAGGGCAAGCTCAGGCTTCTCTACGAGGCCAATCCTCTGGCGATGGTGGTGGCGCAGGCGGGGGGGCGGGCCAGCACCGGCACGGAAAATATTCTGGACGTGAAACCGACGGCAGTCCACCAGCGGGTTCCGCTGATTATCGGGAGCCGGGAAGACGTGACCGTGGCGGAAGACTTCATACAAGAGAAACGACGAGACTAGGTCCAAGCGAGGGATGGAGGTCGATGATGAGCGAGCGCGTGCGAGAGATTCTCGGCTGGTACGGGAGCGACAATGCGGGCACAAGGACCAACCTTGCGCGCCTGCTCGGCCAGGGAAAGTTGGGCGGGACCGGTCGCCTGGTCATCCTGCCGGTCGATCAGGGGTTTGAACACGGGCCGGCCAGGAGTTTTG
>VGXD01000201.1 GCA_016873525.1 Nitrospira sp.
TCGACGGCCAGGATCGAAACCTTCACCGCATGGGTGATCGGGGCCGTCGTGTCCCATTCCACTTCCACAAGCCGTTCCTTGTCGTAGTCCAGCGCGTCAAGATTCGGGCACCCCACCGAATGAATCGTCAAGCCTCGGCCGCGGGTGATGTAGCCCATGATCCGATCGCCCGGCACGGGGTTGCAACACCGGGAGAGTTGCATCAGCAGGTCTCGGCCGCCTTTGACCTTGACGCCCTTCCCATCGGGTTTTCCCGTCGGAGGCCTTACGGCCGGCGCTTCCGACACGAGCGCTTGGCCGCCCTCCGGACGGGCCGGCCGCAACAGATTGATGATTTGCGCAGTCGAGAGTCTCCCGTAGCCGACCGCCGCAATCATCTCCTCCATCGTCTCACAGCCCGATTCGCGCGCCGCCTGCAGCAGCCGGTCCGATTTGAACAGTTGCGCCGGCGGCAAGTCATGCCGGCGGAACTCTTGTTCCAGCAGCCGGCGCCCGATTTCCAGGCTGCGCTTCTGCTCTTCGATCTTCAGCCAATGTTTGATCTTGGTCTTCGCCCGAGGCGTGCGCACGAACTTGAGCCAGTCCTTGTGCGGCATCTGCGTGGACGACGTCAGGATTTCCACCGTGTCGCCGCTGGCCAGCGAATGCTTGAGCGGCACGATCTTGCCGTTGACCTTCGCGCCGACGCAATGGTCGCCGACCTCGGTGTGAATGGCGTAGGCGAAGTCGACGGGGGTGGAACCGAGCGGCATTTCCTTCACCATGCCCTTGGGGGTGAAGACATAGACCACGTCGTGGAAGAGGTCCAGCTTGACCGAGTCCATGAACTGGCGATTGTCGGCCAAGTCCTGGTGCCACTCCACGAACTGGCGGAGCCAACTGAAGGCCTTGCCGTCCTTGTCATCGACCTGCCCCTGTTCCTTGTATTTCCAGTGCGCGGCAATCCCGTGTTCGGCGATCCGGTGCATCTCTTCCGTGCGGATCTGAAACTCCACGTGCTCGCCCTTGGGCCCCACCACCGTGGTGTGGAGAGACTGGTAGAGGTTGGACTTGGGGATGGCGATGTAATCCTTAAATCGTCCGGGGACCGGACGCCAGAGGGAATGGATGAGCCCCAGGATGGCGTAACAGTTCATCTTGCTGTCCGTGATGATGCGGACCGCCGTCAGGTCGTAGACCTCCTCAAACGAAATCGCCTGCCGCTCCATCTTCTGGTAGATGCCGTAGAGATGCTTCGGCCGACCTTGCACCTCCCCCTTCATCCCGGACTGGTTCAAGACCTGCTGGACCAATCGCGTGACTTCCTCGATGTACTGCTGCCGTTCCTCGTCGCGCTTCGCCACGCGCAATTTCAGCCTGGCATAGACATCCGGCTTCAGATACTTCAGGCACAGATCCTCCAGCTCGTTCTTCATCCAGCCGATACCCAGGCGATTCGCCAGCGGCGCATAGATTTCCAACGTCTCCTGCGCAATCTGCTGTTGTTTGTCTTCGTGGAGGTGCTCCAGCGTTCGCATGTTGTGCAACCGATCAGCCAGCTTGATGAGGACGACCCGAATGTCGTCCGCCATCGAGAGCACCATCTTCCGGAAGTTTTCGGCCTGTTTCTCTTCGTAACTCCTGAACTGAATCTTGCCGATCTTGGTCACCCCGTCCACCAGCCGCGCCACGTCCTTGCCGAATTGTTTTTCCAGGACATCCGGCGTCGCCAGCGTATCCTCCAACGTATCGTGCAACAAGCCGGCCACGATGGCGGGCACATCGGCCCTGAGCGACGTCAAGACGCCGGCCACAGCCAACGGATGCTGAAGATAGGGCTCTCCCGACTGCCGGACCTGGCCCTCATGCGCCGAGGCGGAGAATTCATAGGCCCTGCAGAGCAGATCCACGTCCGCATCCGGATTGTAGCTCTGGACCCGTTTGATCAACTGATCCAGGTCGGTGATGGTGTCGTAGGGCATGGGTTGTGAACTATCCCGCCTGACTGGCTTTGAGGTCTCTGATCCGCAATTGAACCCGATCCAGGCCATTCCAACGGTTGATCTCCGGCACAAAGGCCAAGTCGACGGCCCGATCGGCCGACAGTCCCAGGTCCGCCAAGGAGCCCATGCGGAAACCAATGCTGTCGAAGGGCTGCGAACGGCCGTGGCGGACCGTCAACTTCAGATGCCGCTCGCCGACAACCCGCTGGTTGAGGATGGCCACGTTCTTGACGGCAAAGATCGGCTCCGGATTCCCTGCGCCGTAGGGGTGCAGCATCCCGAGTTCCCGCACAAGCTGCTGATCGACTTCGTGCAGGTTCACTTCCGCATCGACATGGATCTGCGGCAGCGGCGAACCGGTCCCGACCCAGCCCCCGGCAATCTCGGCGAATCGGTCCTGGAGCATCGGGATCCGGGACTCTTGAATCGTCAGCCCGGCGGCGCTGGGATGGCCGCCAAATCCCTCCAGCAAATCACGACAAGCCGACAGGGCCTCATAGAGATCGAACCCCGGCACGCTTCGGGCAGACCCCTTGCCGATCCCTTGCTCATTGACGGCGATCACGATGGCCGGCCGGTGATACCGTTCGACAAGTCTGGCGGCCACGATCCCCACCACGCCGAGATGCCAGTGCCGCGCCCCCAGGACCAGCCCGGCCGGCACGGCCGATGTCCGCACCGCCGCCAGCGCCTCGTTCGTCGTCGCTTCTTCGATCCGCTGCCGCTCCCGGTTCAATCGCTCGAGTTCCTCGGCAATCTCCCTGGCCTCCGCATCGGACTCCGTCGTCAGCAGCCTCACCCCTGCCTCGGCATGGGCCAGCCGGCCTGCGGCATTGATCCGCGGGGCCAGTTTGAACGCCACGGTCCCGCTCGTGCAGTCCCGGTCGATGCCCGCCACCTGTTTGAGCGCCTTGATGCCGCACCTGGCGCCTCGCGAGATCAGGGCCATGCCCTCTCGAACGAAAAACCGGTTCTCGTCCTTCAACGGCACCACATCCGCCACAGTGGCCAGGGCGACCAAGTCCAGCAGCGACTCAGCCGACACATCCGCATGGCCGTATTTTTCTTGGTAGGCCAGGACCACCTTATAGGCCAGTCCCCCGGAACAGAGCCCCCGGAAGGGATAGGAAGAATCGGCCCGATAGGGATTGATGACCGCCAAGGCCGGCGGCAAGCCGGCTTCGAGCTGATGATGGTCCGTGATAATCACGTCCAGCCCAAGACTGTTGGCCAGTTCGACTTCGCGCGGCGCCGTGCTGCCGCAATCCGACGTCACCAGCAGGCCCACTCCCTCCTGCCGCAGCCGACGAATGGCCTGCACGTTCAGCCCGTAACCCTCGTGAATCCGGTGCGGAATATACGAGACCGCATTGCCCCCGACACTCCTGAAGAACGTCAGGTAGAGGCTGGTGGCGGCAATCCCGTCCACGTCGTAATCCCCGTAAAAGCAGATCCGTTCTCCCGTCGTCACCGCCCGGTGCAGTCGGTCGATCGCACGTTCCAGGTCAGGCAGTTGCAACGGATCGTGCAACGATGCGGCCTGCGGGGCCAGCCAATAGCGAGCCTGCTCGATTGTGGCCACCCCTCGTGACAGCAAGACCGAGGCAGTGATCGGAGAGATGGAGAGGGACTGAGCAAACATCCCCCGTTGCGTCAGATCCACCTCACGGAATACCCATTGTTTCTTCAGCATCTGAATCCTTGCGGGGACGATTCTCATCCCCGCGCACAACTGCCTGAGATTTAAAGAAAAAGATATGCCTTCACGAGAAATTTGTCAAACCGCCCTCAAGCCACCACGCTTCCCATGCGGCACAAGGTGGCGGGGCGCAGGATCCCGTTGGCTCAAGGCTGGAGAGAAAAACAGGGGAGCAGATTAGTGGAGCGCAGACATAACGGCCGGGCGTGGCACCGATCGAGGACTTCCGGGGAAAATACAAAGCGGGGAATAGGTCCTCCCTATTCCCCGCCTTTTTGCACGTAGTTCTTGACGAACTCTTCGGCATTCTTCTCGAGCACGTCGTCGATTTCGTCCACCAGCTTATCGATGTCTTCTTTGAGTTTCTTCCCGGCCTCGACAACCTTGGGATTCGGCTTGGCCTCTTCCTTGGCCTGTTGGTCTCTTTTGGACTCCGGTCTCCTCTCCTGTCGTTCCATAGGAGCACCTCCAAATGTTACCGGGCTCGGGCCTCATCGAATGGTTAAGACAACCTATGACATAGGATCAGGATACCCCAGGTCTCTCGCTCCGTCAAGCAGGACAACCCTTACCGACACGGCCTCACACGATGAAAGACACAATCAGGAG
>VGXD01000202.1 GCA_016873525.1 Nitrospira sp.
TTCTCCGCCAACTCGGCGAGTTCCATTCCCTTCAATTCCTTCACATCCATACGGATATCCTTCTCTGCGCCGCTCGACGGCGACTAGATCGCTCCGCGAGCCACAAACTTCGTTGCGACGGGCAGCTTGTAGGCCGCAAGCCGAAACGCTTCCTTCGCCACCTCAGGGGTCACCCCGTCCATTTCGTAGAGGATCCGGCCCGGCTTGACCACCGCCACCCAATACTCCGGGTTGCCCTTGCCCTTACCCATACGCGTTTCAGCCGGCTTCTTGGTGATCGGCTTGTCCGGAAAAATCCTGGTCCAGACCTGCCCGCCGCGCTTGACGTGCCGTGTAATCGCGATCCGGGCGGCCTCAATCTGGCGGCTGGTGATTCGGCCCGGCTCCAGGGCTTTCAAGCCGAACTCTCCGAGCGTGATATTCCCGCCGCGATACGCCTTCCCGCGCATCCGCCCCTTTTGCATCTTCCGGAACTTGACTTTTTTCGGTGCCAGCACTGCCTACTCCCTTACGCCCGACGCTTATCGTTCCTGCCGACGCTCGAACCCGAGTTCCGCCTTTTCCGGTTGAACCGGGGCCGTCTCTCCCTTGTAGATCCAGGTCTTGATCCCGATCTGCCCCATGGTCGTGTGGGCTTCCGCAAACCCGTAATCGATGTACGCGCGGAGGGTGTGCAGCGGCACGCGGCCTTCGCGGTACCACTCGGTTCTGGCGATCTCGGCCCCGCCGAGCCGCCCGGAACAGGTCACGCGAATACCCTGCGCCCCCAACCGCAACGCCGCCGCCACGCTGCGCTTCATGGCCCGCCTGAAGGCCACCCGCTTTTCAAGCTGCACGGCGATGTTCTCGCTCACCAACTGCGCATCCAGCTCCGGCTTCTTGATTTCCTTGACCGTGATGTAGACCTGGTTGCCGTATTCTTTTTCGAGCGTCGCCTTCAGTTTGTCGACTTCCGCCCCCTTGCGCCCGATGATGATCCCCGGCCGCGCGGTGTGAATGATCACCCGCG
This sequence comes from Nitrospira sp., assembly GCA_016873525.1. Lineage (GTDB taxonomy): Bacteria > Nitrospirota > Nitrospiria > Nitrospirales > Nitrospiraceae > SCVQ01. The sequence goes on from VGXD01000202.1 coordinate 1,010, forward strand.
TCTGGTCCCCCGAGCGCTCGATGTCCACACAGGCCACGCCGGCGTGGTAGAGCTTCTGCTTGACCATTTTCCTAATCTTGACGTCTTCGTGGAGGAGCTTGGAAAATTCCTTCTTCCCCGCATACCACCGCGAACTCCAGGTGCGGGTATAGCCCAACCGATAACCCACCGGATGTGTCTTGTGTCCCATAGACTCCCTGCTAGCTACGGCCGTCGCCGGCCGATCCGATGCCGCCGTCCCCGCCCATTACCGCTTTGCGCCCGGCTCCGGCGCCGACACCACGATCGTGATGTGGCTGGTCCGCTTGTGAATCGAGCTGGCGCGCCCCTGAGCCCGCGCATGAAAACGCTTGTACGTCGGTCCGCAATCCACGTGAGCCCGCGACACCCACATCAAATCGCTCTCCCCCATGTCCTTCTGCTCGGCATTGGCGACCGCCGACCGCAAGACTTTCTCGACAACCTTGGCCGCCGCGCGGGGCGTGTACTTCAACACCCCCAGCGCACGCCCAACCTGCTGCCCTCGGATCATGTCTACGATAGCACGGGCCTTGCGTGGCGCGACGCGCACGAATCGTAATATTGCTTTTGCCTCAGCCATATCCACCCTTGCCCTACTTCAGGGCCACTGACTTTTCAGTTCTTGCGGCCCCGTGTCCCTTGAAAAACCTGGTCGGCGCAAACTCGCCCAACTTGTGGCCGACCATGTTTTCCGTCACGAACACAGGGATGAACTTCTTCCCATTGTGCACCGCGAAGGTATGGCCGATCATGTCGGGCGTCACCGTCGACCGGCGCGACCACGTCTTGATGATCTTCCGCGCATTGGCCTCGTTCATCTGCTCGACCTTTTTGAGCAGATGCGCATCGACAAACGCCCCTTTACTGACTGACCTTGGCATCGAGCACTCCTCAGCCTAGCGAACGCCCTTTTTGCGCCGCGTGATAATGAACTTGTCCGTCCGCTTATTCTGCCGAGTCTTGTATCCCTTGGTCGGCATGCCCCAGGGCGACACGGGATGGGGATTGCCCTGTCCCGACTTCCCCTCGCCGCCGCCGTGCGGGTGGTCCACCGGATTCATGACCACGCCGCGCACGTTCGGGCGCCAGTTTCTCCAGCGGGTCCTGCCGGCCTTGCCCACCGACTCGTTTTCATGGTCCAGATTGCCGACCTGCCCAACCGTGGCCATGCAGGTCCCCAGGATGCGGCGCATTTCGCTGGACTTGAGACGCACCTGCACGTACACCCCGTCCCGGCCCATCACCTGCGCGAACCCGCCAGCGCTGCGAATCAACTGACCGCCCTTGCCGGGCTTGAGTTCGATATTGTGGATCGTCGTGCCCAACGGCATGCTCATCAGCGGAAGGGCATTGCCGGGGCTCACCTCGGCCGTGGGGCCGGATTGGACCCGATCATTCACCGCCAGCCCTTGCGGAGCCAGGATGTAGCGTTTCTCGCCGTCCACGTAATGCAGCAGGGCGATCCGGGCCGACCGATTGGGATCGTATTCGATCGCCGCGACCTTGGCCGGGATCCCGACCTTGTCCCGCTTGAAGTCGATCGTCCGGTAGAGCCGCTTGTGCCCGCCCCCACGAAATCGGATCGTCATCCGACCGTCGTTATTGCGTCCGCCGGACCGAATGTGAAACTTGGTCAGGCTCTTTTCCGGCTTCTTCTTGGTCAAGTTCTCCCCGGTCACGGCGGTCATGGCCCGCCGCCCGGGAGAAGTTGGCTTAAATTGCTTGAGTCCCATTGCCGTCCCGCCTCAATCAATTCCGCGCACTATGCGCTCTCGTACAGTTCCAGCTTTTCGCCCTTCTTCAGGGTCACGATGGCTTTTTTCCAGTCCGACCGCTTTCCGGCAAACCGGCCAAGCCGCTTCTTCTTCCCCAACACGTTCAGAACGTTCACCCGGTCAACCTTGACGTTCAAGGCCGACTCCACCGCCCGCTTGATCTCGATGCGGTTGGCATCCTTCCTGACCAAAAACCCGATCTTATTGGCGCTCTCGCGCATCGCCGTAATTTTCTCGGTCAGCAAGGGCTGGACCAATACGCTGTATGCTTCTCGTTTCATGACCAGCCCTCTATGACCAACATTCATGCACGCGCGTCAATTCGCGCTCGGGAATCAGGACCGACTCGTACTTCAGCACATCGTAGACGTTCAGATTTTCAGGCTTGACGAGCTTGACGCCGGCCAGGTTCCGCGCGGCCCGCTCCAGATCCACACGATCCTCGCCCGCCACGATCAGCGTCTTCGCTGAAAGACCCAACTGCGTCAGCGCCTTGGCCAAGAGCTTGGTCTTGGGCTCGGGCATCGGCAGATCGGACACGACGGTAATGCCGCCCTGGGCCAGCTTGTCCGACAGGGCGCTGCGCAACGCCTCACGATACTTTTTCTTCGGCATGCCGTAAGCGTAGCTGCGCGGCTTCGGCCCGAAGACCGTGCCGCCATGACGCCATACGGGCGAGCGGATCGATCCGGCGCGAGCCCGCCCCGTGTGCTTTTGCTTCCAGGGTTTTTTTCCGGACCCGCTGACCTCGCCGCGTCGCAACGTCGAGGCCGTGCCCTGCCTCTCGCAGGCCTGCTGCATCACGACGACCGCATGCACCAGGGGTTCGTTCGGCTCGGCTCCAAACACGGCATCGCGCAACTCGATCGAGCCCACTTTTCGCTTCTGACTGTCCACCATATCCACGGTCGGCATGTCTAGCCCTTCTTCGATTTTCTAACCACGACCATTCCGCCGGTCGCCCCGGGCACCGCCCCGCTCACGAACAATAAATTCTCGTCGGGACGGGCATCCATGACCTTCAACCGCGAGACCGTGACGCGCTCGCTGCCCATATGGCCGGGGAGCGTCTTATTCTTCCAGACCCTGGAAGGATAGGAACTGGCCCCGATGGAACCCGGCGCCCGATGGAACATCGATCCGTGCGTCTCCGGCCCGCCTCGATAATTATGGCGCTTCATCACGCCCTGAAAACCCTTCCCCTTGGACACCCCTTCCACATCAACCCAGTCGCCCTTCTGGAAGAGGTCCGCCTTGATCACCTGCCCCACTTGCGCATCCCCCAGCTTCTTGAACTCTTTCAAGTGCCGCGAGGCAGGGACTTGCTGTTTCTTGAGATGTCCCAATTCCGCCTTGGACAACTTTCTTTCCGGCACTTCCCCGAACGTGAGCTGCACCGCTTCGTAGCCGTGACGTTCGCGAGTCTTGACCTGCGCCACGCGGCAGGGCCCGGCCTCGATCACCGTCACCGGGAC
>VGXD01000203.1 GCA_016873525.1 Nitrospira sp.
GATTCCGGCCGGCGCCTTTCTCATGGGCAGCCAGGAAGGCAGCGACAGCTTCACGGACGAGCGGCCGCAACGAACCGTCACCCTCAGCGCCTTCTGGATCGATCGGCAGGAAGCCACCAACGCCCAGTACGAGCGGTTCGTCGCCGCGACGGGCCACCCTCAACCCCAGAACCTCAACCAAGCCGTGACCCTCTGGGCCCAGGGCCGGCCCTTGGCCGGAAGCGAGCGCCACCCCGTCGTCAACGTCAGCTGGCATGACGCGGCCGCCTACTGCCAATGGGCCGGCAAACGCCTCCCGACCGAAGCGGAATGGGAAAAAGCGGCGCGGGGCACGGACGGCCGTCTCTATCCCTGGGGGAACGAGTGGGGACTCGATCGAGCCAACAGCGCCAGCTACTGGGCCGGCCGCACCGTCGAATTCAAAGACGGCAAAGAATGGAGCGAGTTTTGGATCGCCGGCGAAGGAGCGCGCATTGCGAAGGAACGAGGCTTGAGAGGAGAGGTGCTCACGATGCCCGTCGGCAGCTTCCCGGAAGGGGCCAGCCCCTACGGTGTCCTCGACCTGGCCGGCAACGCCTCGGAATGGGTCCAAGACTGGTATGAACCCTATTACTATGTGAAGGCGCCGCAAGCGGACCCCAAGGGGCCCAACGGGGTCTTGTTGAAAGTCTCGCGCGGAGGGTCCTGGCTGAAACCGGCGAAGAGCTTACGAACGGCCGACCGCGACTACGGCTACCCGGACGACCGCCCCAGCGGAACCGGGTTTCGCTGCGCCAAGGACGCAGGCGAGCGCTGATCCGCCGCCCTTCGCTCCGCATCTCCCGGAGCGACCCTTCCGGACTCTGCCAGGCGGAAGCCGTCGGAAATTCCATCGCGGACTCAGTCAGTTTCCGCTTTCCTTCCTGGCAGAGTCTCGGTGGGGTGCGCGACGCGAGGAATAACGAGCCTCACGTTTGCGCACGCCGTCGAGCGAGTGAGACGGCCGGGCCTTCCCCCCGCTCCTCCGAGGATGTCGCTTGGGCGTCGAATCAACGCTTTGAGGAAAGGACTGGGAAACCTTGCTCCCATGCAATTCGTAATGTAGATAACTGACGGAAGGACCGGCTCACTTAAGCATCAGGCAATCCACCCGCTCGATCCGCACAACCGGCATGACCAGCCCTTTGCCTTCTTCCTCATGAGAAAAATCGTAGACGAGCGACTCCTCCGGAATTAACCGGCCGGTCACGGCCACTTCGATCTCGATCTTCTGTCCCTGGTCGAGCTTCCGTCGCAAGGTCTCCCGCAGTCTGGGATTGGGAATGGCCATGAGGTTCGCAGGCAAGTTCTCCGGTTTGAACCTCACGAGGCCCCAGCGCGTCGAATGGAATTTCGGCCCGACGGCGACGCTGAAACCGCTGGCCTTCTGATCGTAGCGGGACAGTTCGCCGGACCAGAGAAACGTCACCTTCCACCGAAACGCCGGCTTGCCGACACGCTTCTCGTCACGCTCCCGATTCAAAGCGAACAACCGGTCGTCATGGCCCGGGTCGTGGTGGCCCTGCCCATAGACCGCAGCCCAGTCAGGCGGCGCACCGTCCAGTTGATCGAGGAACTGCTCGATGGCATCGGCTTCGACGAGAAGATGGGTATCGGAGGGAAGCACGGAGGACAGATGCTCACGGTCCAGGACCAACAACGGCCTTGTGCTGCCGGCCTCCTGGCCGAACACAATCGACGGACCGGCCGCCATGAAGCCGAGGATTGCCAGGATGGCCGGCTTCCACATGACAGGGGCTACCCGGCGCCGGCCAGAGCCCGCTCGAACGCGGCGTTGAGTGCGGTCACGGAAGGATGGTCCGCCGTCACGACGCCGGCTTCGATCAACAGGTCCAAGCGAGGCTTGGGATCCAGCCGCCGCCATGCGCCAAGGTCAAACGCCTGCCCAGCCTCGACGACTTTCTGATAGGTCCCCAGCCAGGCTTCCGTGATGGCCCTGAGCCCTGCGTCGGTCGCCTTCATCTTCCCCAGCTTGACCTGCGGGAGCAGTTTGGGAATCGGGTCGGACTGCGAGAGGGTCTGAATGGCCTGATCGATGGTCATAACGTAATGTGAATCGTTGCTCGTGAAGCGTGAAGCACAAACGGCACAATATCTTCTACGCTCCTCACGATCAACGTTTCACGCTTCACGATGAACGTCTTTCGGCTAGTTCATCGAGCAGGAGCCGGGGCCTCGCGGATCGCCGCAAGAGCCGCACCCTCCCCCGCCGCCGGATGGAGCCCAGCCTTCGGTCGCCCCCACCGCAAAGCCGGAAATCTGCTTCTCCAACTTTGTCGCCTTGCAGGAAGGACAAGCCGGCACCGTGGAGCCCTGCACGATCATCTCGAACTTGTGGCGGCACTCCTGACAGACATATTCAAAAATCGGCATCGTTTCTCTCCTCTGTTAGACCCATGGATGTTATTATAGAGTCTCGCCTCATCCACCGCAACGCCGACTGATAGCGGACCGGATAGCGACTCTGGGCCCGGGAGGATAGCATGGTTCAGGAAGAAAAAACCTTTACCCTCCGCTTCAGCATCGAGGCTTCCTTTCCGGAAGACTACGACGGCGAGGAGGACAACCATCAGTGGACCCAGGACTGGGAGCGGCTGATCAAACCGGAGGTCTTGCGGGTCGTCTTCGACGCCTTGCGCAAGCATCCGAACTGGACGGCGCATGTTCGCAATCGCGGCCTCTCGCCCCTGGATGAAATCGAAATCGCCCTGGTCAAGGACTTGTCCAAGAGCCCGCTGAGATTGAGCTGAACGCCCATGCCCCTCGGCCTCTACATCCATGTCCCTTTCTGCCGGACGCGCTGCCACTTCTGCGCCTTCTATCTGCACATCCACCGCGAGGACAAGGCCCAGGCCTTCGTGGAAGCCCTCTTGTGCGAGATGCGCCTCCACGCGCTTCGCAACAGCCTCGAAGGGCGCCGGATCGAGACCCTCTACTTCGGCGGAGGCACACCGACCACATTGAGCCCCGACCAACTCTGCCGCATCGTGGAACAGGGCCGCCGCTGCTTCGGCTTGGCCGATCATGCCGAAATCTCGCTGGAGGCCCATCCTGACAGCGTCACCGAAGAGACGTTGCAGCGCCTCGTGCAGGCCGGATTCAACCGGATCAGCTTCGGCATGCAATCGTCGGACGAGACCGAGCTGGTGCAAGTCGGACGCCCTTCCTCCGCAGCACAGATTGGTCGCGCCGTCAGCCTCGCCCGTGCCGCCGGATTCTCCGACATCAACCTGGACTTGATCTACGGCTTGCCCGGCCAGACGCTCGACAGTTGGACCGCCACGCTGGACGAGGCGCTGGCGCTGGAGCCCACTCACCTGTCTTGCTACGCGCTCACGGTGGAAGCTCGCACCAGGCTGGCCATCGACCTTCGCCGGGGCGACCGAACCGAGCCCGACGCCGAGCTACAGAATGCGATGGAGGACGAAGCCGCCAGCCGCCTGACGGACGCGGGATTTCAGCGCTATGAAATTTCCAACTACTGCCGGCCCGGCTATGCCTGCCGGCACAACCTCCTCTACTGGCAGGGCGGCGACTACCTGGGCCTCGGACCCAGCGCCCAGTCCTACCTGGCCGGCTGCCGCTTTGGAAACGTGGAGGACCTCGATGCCTACCGGCAAGCGCTGACGGAGGACCGTCTCCCGATCTTAGAAACTGAACGCCTCTCGCCTGAACAACAACGGCGGGAAGCGGTCGTCTTCGGCCTGCGCCTGCTCGATGGCGTCGTTTTCCGCGTTGCAGAGACAGGAGAACCCGACAGCGATTGGGATTTGCGCGTGACTCGGTTGGCAGAACGGGGCCTCATTGAAGAACGAGCCGGCCGAATCAAGCTGACCGACCTGGGCCGTCGCCATGCCGACAGCGTGGCGGTCGAATTGCTGTAGGACCGACGAGACCGGCCCGGTTGCACAGGGTTCAGCGAGTCAGCACGTAGTGGAGAGCGGTGTCGGCAAGGATGGCAACCCAGGCCACCACATTGAGCGTCACGAGCTTGCGGTCCTTGCCCCACATGTGGAAGAGGGCCAAGGCGATCGCCAGTTGGGTCAGGAGAGAAAAGGGCCGATGCACATGGGCGGACATGGCCCCGCGCTCGCTGGCCACCGCCGCCCCTGCGGCCAACAAGTAGCCGGCCAGCGCAGCCCCTTGCAGCCAGACGGCCGTGGACCCTTGGGTTCGGCGCACGACAGAGACGAAGGCCCAGGTCAGGCAAACGACCACGACCAGCAGG
>VGXD01000204.1 GCA_016873525.1 Nitrospira sp.
CCCATTCGGCTCCCGCCTCGACCACCGTGCAGGCGATCGGCAGGCCTTCTTGAGCGGCTTTTTCCTGAAGGGCAAACGCCGTGGCCAGGCCGGCGATGCCGCCGCCGACAATAACCACGCGTTTGGGGGTTCGTTCGGATGCGCCTGTCACGGGAAGAGCCGTCATCGAACTGGAAACGCCAAGTGTTCCTCCAGCACCGCCTCCAGAATCTCGATCAGGGGTGGGGTGGCGTTCAGCATCGGAATTCGCTCCAACTGCATTCCCTTGGATGCGGCCAGCTTCTTGAACTCGATGTCCACGTCGTACAGGATCTCGACATGGTCGGAAATAAAGCCGATGGGCGCCATCAGCACATGCCGATGCCCTTCCCGGTGCAAGTCTTCGAGCGTGGATTCCACGTCCGGCCCCAGCCACTTCTCGCCGGACCGTCCCTGACTCTGGAACGCGAAGCGGGCCGTCACCGCGCCCAATTGCCGACACACCGCCTCCATCGTCCCGCGCGCTTCGTCCGGATAGGGATCCTTCATCTGCACAATCCGCTCGGGCAGGCTGTGCGCGGTAAACACGATGGCGACCTTGGGCCGCACCTCCGCGGAAAACTTCTGCAAGCCGAGGCCGACGTTCTCCACCAGGGCCTTGATCAACTTGGGATGCCGATGCCAGCTCTGCACGTAACTGACGGGGAAGTCGCCGCCCAGTTCGGCCCGCGCCTCCTCGACTTTTTTGATGTAGGCCCCGATGCTCAGGGTGGAATATTGCGGCGCCATGCAGAGGCCGATCAGGCGTTGCGGCTGATCGTCCAGCAATTCCCGGTAGGCTTCCTTGATGTAGGGATGCCAGTGTCTGAGTCCGACGTAGACCCGGAACCCCTCCCCCCCCGGTCCATTGAGCTTCTGTTCGAGCTTGCGGGCCACCTCGCGGGTGATGCCGAGCACCGGGGACTTGCCGCCGGTGAGCCGGTACCGCTCCCGAATCTCCTCGACTAATTCCGACGGCGTCGGACGGCCGCCCCGCACATCCAACAGGTAGGGCTCCACGTTCTCGATCTTGTCCGGCCCTCCCATGGCCATCAACAATACGGCAATCGGTCGTTGCGGTCCCGGCATTTTCGTTCCTCGTTATTCGCGAAGCGTGAAACGTTAAGAGTCTCTGTCCGGACTTCCGCTCGAATGCTTTAAGCTGTCCCTCGCTTCACGGGCACCGAGCGACGTACGACGCGCCCTAGCGTTGGCTCAACTTATGGACCAGGTCGATCGCCGCTTCGACGGCATCGAGCGGCGTGTTGGGCAGAATGCCATGCCCCAGGTTGAAGATGTGGCCAGGACGGCCTGCGGCTCGGCGCAGAATATCCTCCACCCTCCGTTCGATCTCATGTCGCGGCGCAAAGAGCGCGACCGGGTCCAGATTGCCCTGGACCGCGACCTTCTCTCCGAGCATCGCCCAGGCCTCATCCAGATTCATCCGCCAATCCACCCCGATCACGGTGCCGCCGGCCTGCTGCATGAGGGTCAACAAGGACGCGGTCCCCGTGCCGAAGTGAATCAAGGGCACCGATTCGCGTTGCAGCCCCTCGAAGATGAGTTGGACATGGGGCAACACGTATTCGGCATAGTCGCCGGGCGAGAGACAGCCCACCCAGCTATCGAACAGTTGCACGGCCTGGGCGCCGGCGCGAATCTGTTGCCGCAGATAGCCGGTGACCACCCGCGCCAGCTTGTCCATCAAGCGATGCCAGGCTTCGGGCTCCCGATACATGAATTGCTTCGTCAGCACATAGTTCCGCGAACTGCCGCCCTCGATGGCGTAGCTGGCCAAGGTGAAGGGCGCGCCGGCAAAGCCGATCAACGGCACACGTCCCGCCAACATCTGCCTGGCTTGCCGGATGGCGTCGCAGACGTAGTTCAGTTCCTCTCCATCCGCCGCCCGCAAGCGCTCGACGGCCGCCCGGTCCCGCACGGGATTATGGATCACCGGCCCTTCGCTCTCCACGAACTCCAGACTCAGCCCCATCGGCTCCAGCGGCAGCAGGATGTCGGCAAAGATGATCGCCGCATCCAACGGGAACCGCTCGATCGGCTGGAGCGTGACTTGCGCGGCTAACTCAGGGGTCTTGCACACCTCCAGGATCGAGCGTTTGGCGCGGACCGCCTGGTATTCGCTCATATAGCGGCCGGCCTGCCGCATGAACCACACCGGCGTGCAGTCCACGGGCTCCCTGCGGCAGGCTTTGAGAAATCGATCGTTCATAAGAGCTTGGGCATTCTAAGTGGGTGAGGGAGAGGGTGTCAAATTCTCGGTGGGCGGTCTCCACGCATTCGTTGCCCTATTTGCCGGCCGTCGTGCGGGTAGCCGTCAGCAGGATCAGGCGGCGATCCAGCGCAGCGAAGTCGTCCAGTACCTCGACCTTCCTGGGTGCCAAATGCTCCCTCATCAACTCCGCTCCCTTGCCACCGGCTGCTATCGGGCACAGAGGGCCGAGAGACTCCGCAAGCTCTTCCGCCAACCTGACAGCTCTTGCATCCACGCGCGAGACCACCAATGACAGAATCAGCAGATCCGGCCGGACCTGGTCACAAAAAGTTGCCAGGGCGGCTACAGGAACATTCGCGCCCAAATAATAAACGCGGCATCCTCGCACTCTGCAATGATAGGCCACACTCTGCGCCCCAATTTCATGCCACTCATCCGGAGCACAAGCCACCACGACCTTGGGACCCTGCTCATTCACCGGCAACAGATTCATGACCGAAAACAGTTTCTGCTGCACCTGTTTGGTGACATAGTGTTCCACCGCCTCACTGATACGGCCGTCGTGCCAGAGTTGGCCAACACGCTCCTGCAATGGAAGCAAGATGCCCTGCAGCGCCTCTTCAAACGGGATGACTGCTACTGCGCCGTTCAACCGTCGTTCGAACGTCGCGCGATCCACGGGGTCCAGCGCCGCAACCAACTCATTCAGCAGACGTCCATAGGGCTCGCCCTTCCCCGGCGCCTCAAGAACGGGGACCGTTCTCATCCGCGCGAGCAGCTCATCATGCCCCAGCGCAGCCAGGTCCCCGATTGAGCTTCCCTTATCCATTTCAGCCTTCACGTATCTGAGCAGAGCCACATCGTCATCTGTGTAGAGGCGGTAGCGATTAGGACCTCTCGCCGGTTTGATCAGTCCATACCGGCGCTCCCATATCCTGATCACATCTCGTGAAAGGCCGGTGAGTTTCGCAACTCTATGAATTCTATGGGTGTTCATATTTTGTTAAGGACGACAATACTACTTTCGTCTAATGTATGTCAAATATTTTTTAAAATAACTATTGACACATTGGACAATATAGGTTATACATTGAACATAACATTTGACAACATGGGAATTCACGGGGTTCTGTACAGACGCAACGGAAGCGGAAAGGAGGGTGCAATGGCAACGGGAATTCGGACGGAGAATGGGGAAGTCACCATGTTCAACATGACGACTTGCGTCCGCTGTGGGGGCCTGCTCGTCCGGGAGTACTGCGAAGACCTGCGGGATTATATACTGGACAAATCTGCTTCGACGCTCTCCGTTGCATCCAGTGCGGGAACATCGTTGATCCTGTGATCGAGAAAAACCGACTGCGTTTGGTTCCAGCAACCGCCGGGCGCAGCACGAAATGGAACGGGAACGCGTCGGCCCCAATCTTGTTCAACCAACCGTGAGGCTGTGTATCACGACACGGGCTCACCATCGCACCGCAAAACGGTGCGCAACAATAAGGAGGAGAAAGGACATGTTCAAAACACAACCTATAAGACTCTCAACTCTCACGATCGCACTGGTCTCGGGATTGCTCGGAACCGTCTCGGCAGAACCGGTCAAGAACACCCAGGATATGGTGTTGATCCCCAAGGGTGAATTCACGATGGGCAGCCCAACCCATGCGGACGAAACCCAGCACAAAGTAGTGCTGGACGCCTACAAAATCGACACATACGAAACGTCCAACAAGGAATTTGGAGAGTTCATGAAAGCGACAGGCCATGCGGCCCCGGCTTATTGGGATGACCCACGATTGAACAAACCGGAGCAGCCGGTCGTCGGCGTGAACTGGTTCGATGCCAAGGCATTTTGTGAATGGAAAGGCAAACGCCTCCCGACGGAAGCTGAGTGGGAGCGAGCGGCCAAGGGGCCGAAGGGCGACAATCATTTCCCCTGGGGCCACACGTTCGACGCCAAGAAGGTGAATTTCGGACAGCAGGTTGG
>VGXD01000205.1 GCA_016873525.1 Nitrospira sp.
TCGGCAGCTTTCTCGTCAATAGCACGGCGGGAGTCGCCGGCCTCTTCAATGTTTCGAAGAACGTCTTAGGCTGGGACACGCCCGATGAGGACACAGGCCAGACGCTGGGCGCCTACGGCGCCAAGCCGGGACCCTATCTGGTCTTGCCCTTCCTGGGCTCGTTCACGCTTCGAGATGGCATCGGGTTCATCGGCGATCTGGCGCTGGACCCCTTCAACTGGTTGGTCATGCCGGTCGCCAAGCTGAGCGGCGCGCCACAACTGATGACCAACGGCGACACGATCACCTTCGCGCAGTTGGGGACGCGGGCCGGCTACATGGTCAACGAGCGATCCATCAACATCGAGACGACCTTCGAGGGCGTGGAAGCCTCGGTCGTGGACCTCTACGGCGCCGTCCGCAACGCCTACCTCCAGAAGCGGGCCAAGGCCATCAAACAGTAGCGACGCGGCTCTGGGCTAGAGGCTCGGGGCCAGGGGCTAGGCTTGGTGTCCAGGACATCCGCCTCCCGTCCGCATCAGGCGATCACGCCCAGTTCGCGCCCCACAGAGCCGTCGGCCGGTTACGCCGTAGACGCGGATCCCCTTGAAGATAATCTCGTTGGGCAGGTCGAAGCAGACCGAGCCGGTCGGGATCCCGAAGAGCGTGACGCGCCCGCCGTTCTTGACGGAGCGGAAAGCCTGGTGCAGGGCCGCGGGGTCGCCGGACATCTCCAGCGCCGTGTCCACCCCCTCGCCGCCGGTCAAATCGAAAATCGCCGCCGCCATGGCTTCCACGGAGTCGGTCTTTGCATTCAAGGTCCGATCCACCCCCAGTTGTTTGGCCAAGCCCAAGCGGTAGTCGCTCACGTCGGAGGCGATGATCAGCGACGCGCCGGCGACACGGGCGATGGCTGCGGCGAACAAGCCGGTCGGCCCGCAGCCGGTGATCAGCACGGAATGACCGGAGAGGTCCTCGGCCAGGGCCGCGTCCACGGCATTGCCGAGCGGTTCCTGGAGACAGGCGAGTTCGGGCGGAATGTCGCGCGAGGTTTTCCACAGGACGCGTTCGGGCAACAGGACGTAATCGGCGTAGGAGCCATCGACATCGATGCCCAGGATGCGGTAGTTTTTGCAGACGTGCGCCTGGCCGGTCCGGCATTGGAAGCAGAGGCCGCAGGTAAAGTGCGACTCGGCGGCGACGTAGTCGCCCACCTGCACGGAGGAGACGCCGCGGCCCACGGCGGCCACCTCGCCGCACATTTCATGGCCGATGACGCGAGGGGGGTGGATCCGGCTCCTGGCCCATTCATCCCAGCGATAGATATGGGCGTCCGTGCCGCAGAGCGAGGTGGCGGTGACGCGCACCACGACCTCCCCCTCGGCCGGCGCCGGGTCGGGTCGTTGCTGGAGCGTGAGGCCGGGAGCGGCGGCTGTCTTGACGAGCGCCTTCATGCCGTTCCTCCTGATGAGCGCACCAGGCTCATTATCGCACAGACCGGAGAGGGAACAAGAGGAATCCCGCAAGGGGAGCGAGCGGCGAGCGGATTGACGCCCGCCGACGTCCCTGGTATGAATGAGGCGTACAGGCGACCGGGCGCAGGCGGAGGTCTCCCGGTTGTTCCTGTTCCCATGTTGTCAGGGAGGCGCTGATGCTCAAACAGTTTGGGAGAGGCGTGGCGGCCGCGGCCCTATTCTGCGCCCTGACGTCGCCGGAGGTCTTGGCGGCGACCGAGCGCTATACCGTCGATCTGGACCATTCCACGGTGGAGTTCCGCGTGGCGCACATGGTGGTCTCGAAGACTTCCGGACGTTTCATGGACTACAGCGGGTTTATCGACATGGACCCGGAGGCGGGGACGGTGAAGACCATCGAGGCGGAGATCAAAACCGTCTCCGTGAACACCAACCATCAGAAGCGGGATGGGCATTTGCGCGGCCCGGATTTTTTCAACGTCGAGAAGTACCCCACGATGACCTATAAGCTGAAAAGTTCGCATAAGACCGGCGAGGACTATACGGCGGTGGGCGACTTGACGCTCCTCGGCGTCACCAAGGAAATCACGCTGGTGGGTCGATTCAACGGCGTGGCCAAGGATCCCTGGGGCAACATCCGGGCCGGGTTTACGGCAGAGGGCAAGGTGAACCGCAAGGACTTCGGGATGAATTGGAGCAAGACGCTGGATAACGGCGGGCTGGTCGTGGGCGACGAGGTCCACATCAAGCTCGACATCGAGGCCATCAAGGCCAAGTAAATCGGAGAGGCCGGGAGTCGTCACAGTCCGGCGGGTTATTCACCGGGAGTGGAGGAGGATCGGGACCGATGTTGCGTTGCACAAGGAACTTTATTGCTGCCTTAATCTTATTGTCGGGAAGCGTCGTAGCCACGGGTCTGGCCTGGGGCCTGGATGTCGCGGATGTCATCAAGTCGGAATGGACGCCGGAGGGCAAGAAGCTGGCCGCGGAGCGGGCCAAGCTGCCGGCCAAAGATGAGATGGTGCGGGTGCCGTCAGGCTGGTTCCTGATGGGCAGCGTCAAACAGGTGGACCGCAACGCCTATCCGGCGGAGATGCCACAGCACAAGGTCTATCTGGACGCCTTCGACATCGACCGGTTCGAAGTGACGACCGTGCAGTATCTGCGCTTTGTCCTGGCCACCGACCGGCCCCCCTTGGTGGACTGGCGCTATGACGGAGGAAATTTCCAGGAGAGCATGGCCAGCCACCCGGTGATGCACGTTTCCTGGGATGAGGCCAACGCCTATTGCAAGTGGGCCGGCAAGCGGCTCCCGACGGAAGCCGAATGGGAGAAGGCGGCGCGGGGCGACGATGGCCGGATCTATCCCTGGGGCAACCAGATGGCCGGGCTCACGCGGTCCAACTATGGCCGCTCGGGGCTGTCGGGGCCGGTGCGGGATCGGCCGGAGCGCCTCATGCTCTATCCGCCGATCATCTCGGTGGATAAGTACGAAAACGCGGTGAGCCCTTACGGCGTCTATCAGATGGCGGGCAATGTGGCCGAATGGGTGGCGGATTGGTTTGACCCCAAATATTACCAGACAGCCCAGGACCACAATCCGAAGGGCCCGGAAACCGGCACGCAACGCAGCTTTCGCGGGGGCGGTTGGATGGACAGCACCCCCACGGTGCGGGCCGCCCAGCGCAACGGAACGGAGCCCGTGACCAAGATGAATTGGCTCGGCTTCCGCTGCGCAAAAGACGCGCCGCAGGAAGAGGGGCAAGCCAAGCCCTAGTTCCACCTTGCAGCAAGGCCCCCTCATCTTCGTCGGACCGATTAAGGGCGTAGGGAGGGGGCCTCGTTGCGTCCGGCCAGTTGCAGCCAGATTTCAAAGGTCAGGATGGCCCAGAGCCGTTGGCTGTGGTCGCTCACGCCGGCCAAGTGCTCCCGCACGAGACGCTCCACATACGAAGGGTGCAGATACTGCCGGGACAATGCGTCGGGAGAGAGCAGGCGGTCCTGGACGTAGTCCCGAAGCTCGCCGCGAAACCACGCACCTAACGGCACGCCAAAGCCCTTCTTTCCGCGCCGACGAATGCTCTCCGGCAAGAGATCGGCAAAGGCCGTCTTCAAGATGTACTTCGTCGTGCCCCGGTGGAACTTGTACCGATCGGGCAAGCTTGCGGCATATTCGGCGAGCCGATAGTCGAGGAGCGGCGAGCGCCCTTCCAGCCCATGCGCCATCGTCATGCGATCCATTTTCACCAGCAGATCGTCGGGGAGGTAGGTCGTGAAATTGATGGCGAGGATCTTTGCGAGGGGGGAGTAATCGGCTGTGTGGGCGAGCAGGGCGTCCGGGTAGCCGATCGGCTCGGCGGCCCTATCGTGCAAGACCTCCGGGCGGAGGAGGCTGTGGAGATCGTCGTTGAAAATGGAGACCCAGTATTGCAGCCGCGCGAGCAGCGGGCGAGATGCGCCGGAAAAGAATCGCCCGGCTCGCCTGAGCCAAGGATGGGACGACGAAGACGTGGGACAAGCGGCCAGCAGATGATGGCCGAGCCGCGAGAGCTGAGGCGGGATGCGCTCGGCAGCCAGGCAGGCGCCGAAGCGGAGGTAGCCCGCAAAGAGTTCATCGCCTCCGTCCCCGTTCAAGGCCACGGTCACATGTTGCCTGGTCAATTGCGCCACGAGATAGGTCGGCAAGGCCGAGGAGTCTCCAAAGGGGCCGTCGTGGTGGCGGACGAGGGACTCGATCAACTCGATGGCGTGGGGTTCGACGAGAAACTCGGTGTGGTC
>VGXD01000206.1 GCA_016873525.1 Nitrospira sp.
TCGCGGGCCACCCTCTTTCAGGCTCGGCATTACCTTCGGCCGTTTACCCATGTCAACACACGTGTTTCGAACCATCTATAGCAAGACTTCGGGGGCATTGCGGCCCAGGGGGTCGGGAAGTTTTCAATGTTGAGGGAGAAGACCATGCATCTTGCCGAGTTGAAGCAGAAGTCCATCGCAGACCTGAACGAGGTGGCGCGCGATTTGAAGATTGAGGGAGCGCCCAACCTGCGGAAGCAGGAATTGATCTTCGCCATCCTTCAGGCCCAGACCGAAAAAAACGGCGTGGTCTTCGGGGAGGGCGTGCTGGAAACGTTGCCCGATGGATTCGGCTTCCTGCGCGCGCCGGACTCGAACTACTTGCCCGGCCCGGATGACATCTACATCTCCCCGTCGCAGATCCGCCGCTTCAACCTTCGCACCGGCGACATCGTCTCCGGCCAGATTCGGCCGCCGAAAGAGAGCGAGCGGTACTTCGCCCTGTTGAAGGTCGAAAAGGTCAACTACGAAGACCCGGAGGTGGCGCGGGACAAGATTCTCTTCGACAACCTCACCCCGTTGTATCCCGAGGAACGGCTCAACCTGGAATTCGATCCCGAAGAACACTGCACCCGCGTCATGGATCTGATCACCCCGATCGGGAAGGGCCAGCGCGGGCTGATCGTGGCGGCTCCCCGGACCGGGAAGACGATGTTGCTGCAGGCGATCGCCCGGGCGATCCTCAAGAAGCATCCCGAGGTGGTGTTGATTGTGCTCTTGATCGACGAGCGTCCGGAAGAGGTGACCGATTGGCAGCGGCAGGTGAAGGCGGAGGTGATCAGTTCCACGTTCGACGAGCCGGCGCAGCGCCATGCCCAGGTGGCCGAAATGGTCCTGGAAAAGGCCAAGCGGCTGGTCGAGCACAAGAAGGACGTGGTGATTTTGCTGGACAGCATCACCCGCTTGGCCCGCGCGTACAACACGATCGCGCCGCCGAGCGGAAAGGTGCTGTCGGGCGGTCTGGACTCGAACGCCCTGCAGCGCCCGAAGCGGTTCTTCGGCGCCGCCCGGAATATCGAGAACGGGGGCAGCCTGACGATCATGGCGACGGCGCTGGTGGACACCGGCAGCCGCATGGATGACGTGATCTTCGAAGAGTTCAAGGGAACGGGCAACATGGAAGTGCACTTGGATCGCCGTCTGGCGGACAAGCGCGTGTTCCCGGCCATCGACATCAGCCAGTCCGGAACCCGCAAGGAGGAACTCCTGGTGGACCGGGACCGGCTGAACAAGATGTGGGTGCTCCGGAAGGTGCTCAGTCCGCTTGGGACCATGGAAGCGATGGAGTTTCTGATCGACAAAATCGGGGGCACGAAAACCAATCAAGAGTTCCTGCAGTCGATGAACCGGTAACCGTCGGTCCGGTTTGTTTCGGGGCTGCCAGAGGAAGGACGAAGGAGTCAGCATGAAGGACAGCATTCATCCGGAGTATGTCGAGATCACCGTGAGCTGCGCGTGCGGGGCGCGGTTTAAAACCCGTTCCACCGTCGGCGACCTCAAGGTCGATATCTGTTCGCGGTGCCATCCCTTTTTCACGGGCACGCAAAAAATTATGGACACCGAAGGGCGGGTGGAGCGATTCAAGAAGAAGTACACCAAGAAAGAAAAGTAGGTCTCAGCTTGAGCAGCGCAAAGAATCCTGCCTCGAAGAGGGGCGGGGTTTTTTGTTTTTTGGGCCTGTAACGAAACCGCGACGGACCTATGGCGGACACGCAGACAGCCGAGACCCGCGACGTCCCGTTCCTCGCCAAATGGGAGGGCGCGGCGCAGCGGTATGAGGAGCTGAACCGGCAGCTTTCGGAGTCGTCCGCCCTCGGCCAGCCCGGGCTCATCCACAAGCTCAACAAAGAGCGCATGGAGATCGAGGAACTCGCCCATCTGTTCGTCGAGTACCAGGCGTTGTTGCGGCAGCTCGACGAGACGGCGCAGATGCTCAAGGACCCCGGCGTGGAGGCCGAGATGCAGCGCCTGGCGGCCGATGAGGCGCGGGCGTTGCAGGAGCATCGGCAGACCATGGAAGCGCGGGCGCTGGAACTGCTCGTGCCCAAGGATCCGCGCGACGAGAAAAATACGCTCGTGGAAATCCGCGCCGGCACGGGCGGCGAGGAAGCCGCGCTCTTTGCCGGAGACCTCTTTCGGATGTACCTGAAGTATGCCGAGCGGAAAAAACTGCGCATGGAAGTGGTGGAGTTGAGCGAAACCGGAATCGGAGGCTACAAGGACGCGGTGGTGCTGGTGGAGGGCAAGGGGGCCTACGGACATTTCAAGTACGAGAGCGGGGTGCACCGCGTGCAGCGGGTGCCGGCCACCGAAGCCAGCGGGCGCATCCATACCTCCACCGTGACCGTGGCGGTGATGCCCGAAGTGGACGAGGTCGAGGTGCAGATCGATCCCAAGGATCTCCGCATCGACACGTTTTGTTCGTCGGGCGCCGGCGGTCAGAGCGTCAACACGACCTACTCGGCGGTGCGGATCACCCATATCCCCACCGGCGTCGTGGTGTCCTGTCAGGACGAGCGGTCGCAGCTCAAAAACCGCATCAAAGCCATGCGCACGCTCCGGGCCCGCATCGTGGAGGCCGAACGGGCCAAGCAGGAGGCGGAGATCGCCCAGAGCCGGAAGTCTCAGGTCGGGACCGGCGAGCGGAGCGAAAAGATCCGCACCTACAATTTCCCGCAGAACCGCGTCACGGACCATCGGATCGGCCTGACCCTGCACCGGCTCGAGCAGGTCCTCGCCGGCGATTTGGACGAGATCGTGGAGGGCTTGCGGGAGGCCCACGCCAAATCCGTGTCGGAGGCCTGATGGCGACGGATGTGCAACAGACTCAATCCGACCGGCGGACGACGGTCGATGCGCTGCTTCGCGCGGGCGAGGCGCGGCTGTCCGACGCCGGCATTCGGAATGCCCGGCAGGAGGCCGTCTGGATCGTGGAATGGGCCTTGGGGACGACGCGCCTGGCTCTTCAACTGGACGGGCCGCGTTGCGTGGAGCCGGATGACTGGAACCGCGTGACGGCGCTCTTTGCCCGTCGGGCCTCGCGCGAACCGCTCCAGTACATCCTGGGCACGCAGGAGTTTTGCGGCATGGAATTCACCGTGGGGCCGGAGGTCCTGATCCCTCGCCCCGAGACGGAACAGGTGGTCGAGGCGGTTGTCCGACAGCGGTTCGCCGGATCGGCGCCGGGCATTGTCGATATCGGAACCGGTTCCGGGTGCATTGCGGTGGCCCTGGCTCGCGCGTTGCCGACCGCCGTGGTGTATGCCACGGACCGCTCGGCCGGCGCGCTGCAGATGGCGCGCGCGAATGCCGCGCGACAGGGGGTTGAGGACCGGATCAGGTTTTTTGCCGGTGATCTCTTCGAGCCGCTTCGCGGGCTCGGCTTGGAAGGACGTCTGGAGGCGATCGTCTCGAACCCTCCGTATATTCCGGAAGGCGACGTGGCGGGGCTGCAACCGGAAGTCCGATCGTTCGAGCCCAGGCTGGCCCTCGCCGGCGGGATCGACGGGCTGGACGTGTTTCGCCGGCTCATTGCCGAGGCGCCGGAGTTTCTGCTGCCGCAGGGGACGCTGACCCTGGAGGTCGGGCAGGGACAGGCTGACGCCGTGGCGCAACTCGCCGAGGCCCAGGGGGGCTACGGCCGGGCCGGCAGGCTGCGCGATGCGGCCGGCATCGAACGGGTCGTCTGCTTTCGAAGGAAGTGACAGGTGACGAGTGACAAGTGACAAGTTTTCAAAAACTGATCGGATTCTAAGACTCACCACTCGTCACGCGTCATGCGTCATGCGTGATGAGGGCGGAGTGCCGAACGGCGAGTCTGCGAATGCCCATCACGCATCACCGATCACCCGTCACGGATTGCTGAAACTATGGATCGCATCGTTCTGACAGGCGGCAACAAGCTGCAGGGGACGGTTCGGATCAGCGGGGCCAAGAACGCCGCCTTGCCGATCCTGGCCTCGTCCATCTTGGGCGGAGGGGAATGTCTCCTCAGCAACGTGCCCGGGGTGGTGGATGTGGTCACGATGGGCAAGCTCCTGGGGATGTTGGGGGCGTCGGTGACGGTGGCGGGAAGCCGGATCGCCATCGACGCCGGCCGGATCCATTCCACCGAAGCGCCCTACGATCTCG
>VGXD01000207.1 GCA_016873525.1 Nitrospira sp.
CATACCGCATCTGCGCGTCGCCTGCACACCTTCACTGGGCACCGCGCCGTCTTTGTGCGCTAGAGCTGCCGCTGTTGGTCTTCGGGAAACGGGTATTCCATGTGGCGTGCGGTGGCCCTGGCGACGGCGTCTCCGTGGTAACGCGCGACGAGCCGTAGCGCCAGGTCGATGCCGGCGGAAATGCCTGCCGACGTGACGACCGGTCCATCCTCGACCACGCGCAGGTGGTCTTCTACGGTGACTGTGGGAACGGACTCGCGCAGCCACTCGATGGCCTGCCGGTGGGTGGTTGCCCGGCGGCCATCGAGCAATCCGGCTTGGCCGAGCAGCAGCGCGCCGGTACAGACCGACGCCAGCGTCTTCACCTGTTTTCCGCGCTCGGCAATCCAGGCGATGAGGCGTTCATTGGAAACTTCTTTGCGAGTTCCCCACCCTCCCGGCACGACGAGGATGTCGAGAGGGGGACATTGGGCGAGAGAATAATCGGGGACGATGCGCATGCCGCCCGTTGCGGTGACGGGGGATTCCTGCTCGGCCACCAGGCAGACCTCGAAGGGCGAGGGCTCCATGCGGCGGCGCGCCTCATCCAACCGGGTCACGGAAAAGACTTCGTAGGGGCCGCAGAAATCGAGGACTTCGGCGTCCGGGAAGAGGAGGACGCCCACGCGATGTCGTTTCATTCCACCCTCAACGATTCGCCCGGGAGGGGCACACCGACAACCGAGGCGGATCGGCGCCGGCGCTCAGGCCTGACGGAGCAGGTCGAGCATCTCCTGATGGATCAGCCCGTTGCTGGCCAGGAGAGAGGGCTGATGGATCGAAAAGGGGGCGCCGGACAGATCGGTCACCTGTCCGCCCGCTTCCAAGACGATGACCAGCCCCGCCGCCGTGTCCCAGGGATGCAGCGTCAACTCCCAAAACCCGTCAAAGCGTCCTGCCGCCACGTAGCAGAGGTCCAGCGCGGCCGTCCCAGTCCGTCTCACCCCCTGCGCCCGCAGCGCGAAGTGGGAGAAGTGGTTCAGGTTGTTCTTCGGGTTGTCACGAACATCGTAGGCAAAGCCGGTGACCACCAACGAGGTCGTCAGCTTGGGCGTCGTAGAGACGCGGAGCGGTTTGCCGTTGAGGAATGCGCCGGCGCCGGTCTCGGCCGTGAACAGTTCCCGGCGGGTCGGGTCCAGGACGACGCCCAGAATGCACTGGCCGCGATATTCCAGCCCGATGGACACACAGTAGGCCGGGTAGCCATGGGCAAAATTGGTGGTGCCGTCCAGGGGGTCGATGACCCACTGATACTCATCGTCGCGCCCCTCGTACTGGCCCCGCTCCTCGGCCAGAATCCGATGTCCGGGGAAGTCCCTGCCGATTGTCTCCACGATGGCCTGTTCGGCGCGCCGGTCGGCGTCCGTGACCAGGTTCACGGTGTCCTTGTATTCCACGCGGAACCCGTTGCGCGCGTAGTCGTCGAGGATGGCCCCGGCAATCCTGGCCGCCTCCAGGGCGGTGGCTTTTAATTGGGCGCGTGTCGATGGAGGAGGAAGCGGTCTCGTCGTCATCGGCGGATCATACCATAGGGCGGCCTGGTGGCTGGCGGGGAAAATGCGGAGGTCCGGACCCGGGTCGGGACCCTGTTGCCGAGGTCCGCGCGATGGGGTATCGTGGGCGAAGATGCGCGGGCAAAGATGATGGGGGCTGGCTAATGGCGGACGATCCACAGATCCAGACGCTTCGAAATGATTTCCGGCGCCACTTGGAGGTGTTTTACCACGGGCTGAAGCTGGCGCCGCCCTACCATAGCGTCGAGCAGGCGATTGTTTGCCTGACGACGGCGCTCAAAGCTATGACGCCGGAAGAACGGGCGACGATCGCTACGGACGAACCCCGCCGGTGGGGGCAGTACCAGGCAGCCTTCGTGGCCTCCGGCCTGGCCCTCAAGCACCGCGGCATCATCGACGGCCTGGTTCGCTCCGGCAAGGTCGACTTGCCCGGCGAGTACAAGCCTCTCCTGGATTCCTTCCTCTCCTGATCCGCTCTCATCTATGAACAGCCGGCTGCCGAGAAACGTCTGGATCACGGGCTGGGTCAGCTTTTTCATGGACGTCAGCTCGGAAATGGTGTACCCCCTCGTCCCGTTGTTCCTCTCCTCCACGCTCGGCGTCAACAAATCGGTGGTAGGGGTCATCGAGGGGATCGCCGAGGCCAGCGCGAGCCTGCTCAAATTGTTCTCCGGCGTGTTGGCCGACCGCTTCGGCAAAAACAAGCTGTTGATGGGAATGGGGTACGCTATCTCCGTGGCCTCTCGCCCCGTGCTGGCGCTGGCGACGGGATGGGGTATGGTGCTGACGGCCCGCTTCACCGACCGGGTCGGCAAGGGAATTCGGACGGCTCCCCGAGATGCCGTCATTGCGGCCTCCGCCCCGCCGGAGCGGTGGGGGTTGGCTTTCGGCTTCCAGCGGGCTCTGGACACGGCGGGGGCTGTTGTCGGCCCCGCTGTGGCGCTCCTCGTTCTGGCCGTCTGGTCAACCGATTACCGTCTGGTCTTCTGGTTGTCCATTATCCCCGGCCTGCTGGCGGTTGCTTTGATCGTCTTGTTCATCTCAGCCGATGGACCGTCGCCCACGATACGAGCGACCTTTTCCTGGTCCCTCCGTGGATTCGATCGGAGTTTTCCGGGATTCCTCCTGGTCATCGGGCTGTTTTCCTTGGGCAATTTCAGCAACGCGTTCCTGATTCTCAAAGCCGAGCAGGTGGGGATGAGCCCGGCCTGGATCTCCGGGATCTACCTGGCCTTCAACGTCGTCTATGCGGTGGTGTCCATTCCGGGCGGGATGTTGGCAGACCGGTTCGGCAAACGACGGATGATCGTGGGTGGATTCAGTCTGTTCGCAGGTGTCTATGCCGGGTTTGCGTTGGCCGCAGAGCCCTGGCAGATCGCAGCCCTATTCTTGCTCTATGGAGGCTATATGGGTCTGACAGACGGAGTGCAGCGAGCCTACCTGGCCACGCTCATCCCGGAGGAACAGAAGGCCACGGGGTTCGGTCTGTTTCACCTGGTCGTGGGCGCGGCGATTTTGCCCGCGAGCCTGGTCGCCGGACTGTTATGGGACCATCTTGGACCAGCCGCGCCATTCTGGTTTGGTGCGGGACTGGCTCTACTGTCCGCCGTCGCGTTTGTCGGCCTTTCCCGCCAGCATCCGGCATGAGGCCGTGTCTTTATTGCCCTAGCTCAGCGGAGGCTGCTCACGTTTGTTCCAGAGAGGCCCGCAGGTCCTGGTAAGCCTGTGTGAGGCGTTGGTCTTCCAGCCGGTAGGCGAAGGCCACGGTGATGAGGCCGAAGGCGACGACCATCAGGCCGATGCCCAGAATGCCCAGTCCCATCATGATGCTGGTGAGCGAGGCGAGGCCTCCGTCTGCCAGGTACAGAACCGCGAAGGTCACGGTCCCGATCCCCACGGTGAGGAACCAGACGAGGGTCAGGATGGCCGAGGACCAGGGAATCAGCTTGTGGCAGACCAGCTTGGTGCCCTCCCCGTCCGCTTCCAACTCGATGGATCCCTTCATGGGCCAGGCGGTCCTGAGCCGGCGCTGCGGGCGGAGCGCCAGATGCGGCTCATCCGGCAGCCGTCGCGCGGCGCCGTTGGGCAATTGAAGCAGGCCGGTATCGCCGAATCGCGCCAAGGCCGTTGCGACGGACAGCGGCAGTCGGTCCTCCTTGCGGGCGATGCGGCATCCGTACCTGACGGCCGACGCCCGCAAGCTGGAGAAGTGCAGCCAGTCGCCCAGCACCAACATCAAAAATAAGAATCCGCCGAACCACCCCGCCAGCATCATAGAAGGGCACGATACCACACCGAAAGCTTGTGCGGAAGGCGCATGAATATCCGGCTGGAGGCGTTTTCCTGAGGGGGCGGCGCGGTTGACTCTTGTCCGGAACTTCGTTACAGTAACGCAGATTTTTTCTTAGGCGGGCCTTCTTCGTCACGGTGTTTGTGTCCGGGTTTCCCGCCTCGGTTGAGCCTCCCCGCTGACATACCGACCAGCTCACTCCTGTAAGGCGACGAGCCTTGCGGAGCGGATATTTCGGGGAGACGGAGGACGCATGGATTTACAGAAAGTCGAACGGGTTTACTCGAACTACGCGGGCGTCTACGACC
>VGXD01000208.1 GCA_016873525.1 Nitrospira sp.
CCGGCCCTACGATCCGACGCAGTACCATCAAGTGTCCTTCTCCACCTATGACCTGCGAATCAGCCTCAATCAAAGCCTCTACGCAGCAGCCGACGAACGCCCGTCCAGGGAGTCGGTGATCGAACGGCTCG
This sequence comes from Nitrospira sp., assembly GCA_016873525.1. Classification (GTDB taxonomy): domain Bacteria; phylum Nitrospirota; class Nitrospiria; order Nitrospirales; family Nitrospiraceae; genus SCVQ01. The sequence continues at coordinate 132 of VGXD01000208.1, forward strand.
ATCAAACCGGCTGGCAGGACGCGGCCTCGCTGCGCCGGCTGATGGAATACTACAAAGACCTGGCCTTCCCCACCGCCGCGCTCATTTTCGGCATGATCGGGGTCCCGGTGGGCATCGTCTCCAAACGATCCGGACGCGTGGGCGGTTTTGCCGTGGGCGTGATGGTCGTGATCGTCTACTATGTCCTCAACGTCCTCTGCGAGTTTTTCGTCACGACGCTGGTGCTCTCCCCCTTCGCCGGCGCCTGGCTGCCCAACATCGTCTTTCTTGTCTCCGGGATCGTGCTCTTTTACCGCCTCAACCAACACTAGCCATGACCATTCTCTTCCGCTATATCCTGCGTGAATATCTCAAAGTGTTCACGATGTGCTTCGCCGGCCTGATGACGGTCTACCTCGTCGTGGACTTCTTCGAAAAGGTCCGCAAATTCATCCGGTACGATGCCGAACTGCTGACCATCCTCGGCTACTTCGCCCTCCGGACGCCCAGCATCTCCTTCCAGATCGCTCCGCTGGCGGTCCTGATGGCCACCCTGCTCACCCTGGGCATGCTGTCGAGGAGCCAGGAGATCACCGCAATGCGCAGCTGCGGCATCAGTCTGGCCCGGATCGCTTCGCCCTTGATTGTGCTCTCGCTGGCAATCTCGCTGATCCTGTTCGGCCTCAGCGCAGTCGGCATGCCCTATGCCACCGCCCAAGCCGAGTACGTCAAAACCGCGCTGATCGAAAAAAAGAGCGGGCTGGCCACGTTTAAGGCCGACCGCCCCTGGATTCAAATCGGCAATCAAACCCTCATGCATATCGAGGTCGTCGAACCGGACGGCATGACGCTGCGAGGCGTCCGTCTCTACCAACTCGGGCCGGACTTCCGGCTGACCGAGATCACCGAAGCCAAAGAGGCGCGGTACGGAATGGAGGGATGGACCCTGCACAGGGGCCTCCGCCGGACCCTGCTTCCGGACGGCCAGCTCGTCATGGGATCCTTCCTGAAGCAGCCGATCCAAATGTCGCAGACCCCCGATGACTTCAATGCCTGGGCCGCAGTCGAGTCGGAAGAGATGACACTGATGGCGCTCCAGACCTACATCGATCGGTTGCGCAAGGACGGCTACAACTTTGCGCGCATGCTGACCGACTTTCACGGGCGCGTCGCCTTCCCCTTCGTCTGCGTGGTGATGACCGTCGTCGGAATCGCCTTGAGCTTGCGTCGAAGCGGTACGCGAGGCGGGGGTCTGGCCGTGGGGATCTGCCAGGCGCTTATGATCGGATTTCTCTACTGGACGACCCACTCCGTCGCCATCGCCCTGGGACGGAGCAGCGTCCTGGCCCCCCTGATGGCCGGCTGGATCGCCAATCTCTTGTTTCTCTCCTTCGGCCTCTATTTGTTTCTGAAGGTCAGACAATAGGCCGGGCCGGCCTAGGCCCCGACGCGGCGCGAGTTGACTGAGGGGAAGGCTTGGGGTACAAGATGATCGTCGGTGAAACTCTATCCGGGAGAGGCGGATTGCGGACATGAACCCTCGCGTCGTCATCACGGGTCTCGGCATCGTGTCGCCGATCGGCATCGGGATCGGGCCGTTTTGGAAAGCGGCCTTGGAAGGCCGGTCCGGCATTACCGCGCTGCAACCCTTCGGAGAACTGCCGCTGGACGCCTACCGATCCCGGGTGGCCGGACATGTCTTGGACTTCGACACCGTCCGGTTCCCGGACGCCATTCACGCCGACCGCGTCGACCGCTATGCCCGGTTCGCCCTCGCCGCCACGAGCGAAGCCGTGGCCGATGCCGGCCTCCGCATGGAGCAGGAACGACCGCACCGGGTGGGCGTCATCGTCGGCGCCGGCATGGGCGGCATGGTGATGGGCGAGCGAGAGATCACGCAGCTCTACCGAAGTCAAAAGCCCAACCGCGTCCATCCCAATTTCATCCCGATGATCACGCTCAATTCGGCCTCCGGCATCGTGGCCATGGCGCATGGCGCCAAGGGGCCCAACCTGACCATCTCCACCGCCTGTTCCTCCAGCGCCCACGCCGTCGGCCAGGCCCTCACCTGTATCCGGTCCGGACAGGCGGATGTGGTGATCGTCGCCGGGGCGGATGCCAGCATCACTCCGCTCGTCTTTGCCGGATTCTGTTCGCTGCGGGCCCTCTCCACCGGGTTTAACGACCGGCCCTCACAGGCCTCCCGTCCGTTCGATCGGGCCCGCGACGGGTTCGTCATGGGGGAAGGTTCCGGGGCCCTCATCCTGGAAAGCCTGGCCCATGCCAAAAAGCGCCGGGCCAGGATCTATGCCGAAGTGGCCGGCTATGCCGCCACCAGCGAAGCGCACCACATGGTCATCCCCCGCGAAGATGGCGAGGAAGTCGCCACGACCATCCGGCTGGCCCTCAAGGACGCCCAGGTGACCCCTTCGCAGGTGGACTACATCAACGCCCATGCCACCAGCACCCCCATCGGCGACGTGGTGGAAGTCAAAGCCATCCGCCGGGTTTTCAAAGCCAGAGCCGAGAAGATCGCCGTGAATGCCACGAAGTCCTTGGTCGGCCATACCTTGGGCGCAGCCGGAGCGATCGGTTCCCTGGCTTGCGCCTTGGCCATCGAAACGGGCCGGCTCCACCCAACCCTGAATTACGAGGACCCCGATCCGGCTTGTGCACTGAAGGGAATTTCATCCGACGTCCAGGAGCGGCCGGTTACCGTCGCGCTGCTGAACGCCTTCGGGTTCGGAAGCAACAACGCCGCGGTCGTCTTCAAGAAATACCGCTGACCGCCTGGGGCGGCACGGCCGCCCCTCTCACAACGGTGAAAAGGATTCGCATGGCCTCAGATATTGCAATCGCCTCCCGCATCCATGCCGCTCTGGCCGACTACCTCAAAAAGGACGCCGGCGCCATTCAGGCCCACCACGCCTTGCGCGACGACCTCGGCCTGGACTCCATGGCGACGATCGAGCTGCTCTACCGGATCGAAGAGACCTTCGACTTGCAGATTCCAGATGAAGACCTGCAAAAATTCCGGACGGTCGGCGACGTGACCGCCTATGTCGAAGGCCGGCTTAAGCCGGCGCCCAAATCCAAACCCGTCAAGGGGACTACCAAGGCCCCCTCCAAACGACCTGCCGGCAAGAAAAAAGGATAAGCCCGTGCCGGTCCACCACCAACGTCATATCAGACTGGATGAAATCAGCGCGGCTGTCGGCGCGACGATCGTCGGCCGGCCCAACACGATCGTCAGCGGCGCATCCAGCCTCGAACTGGCCGAACCAGGCCATCTGGCGTACATCGACGGGGACCGCTTCATCAAGCAGGCCCAGACCTCCCAGGCGGCAGCCTTTGTGGTCGGCCGCCCGATGGCCGAGATCGACCGCCCCCAACTCGTTGCGCCCAACCCCAAATACGCCTTCGCCCGCATCGTCCAGCAATTCTTCACGGGTCCGGACAAGCCACGCGGCGTCTCCGAATCCATCACCCGAGGAACGGACGTCCGGATCGGGGCGGACGCCTCCATCTGGCCCTTCGTAACGCTCGGCGATCGGGTGACACTCGGCGACCGGGTGACCCTCTACCCCGGTGTTTTCATCGGAGACGATGTCACGGTGGGCGACGATGCCGTCCTCTACCCCAACGTCACGGTTCGCGAGGGCTGTCTGATTGGAGCCAGGGTGATCATCCACAGCGGGACGGTCATCGGCAGCGACGGCTTCGGCTATGTCCCGCACGAAGGCCGCCACCACAAAATTCCCCAACTGGGGTCCGTCACGATCGAGGACGATGTGGAACTAGGGGCCAACGTGACGGTGGACCGGGCCACCTTCGGCAAAACGGTCGTGGGGCGGGGCACCAAGGTGGACAATCTCGTGCAGATCGCTCACAACGTCACCATCGGAGCCGACTCGATTCTGGTGGCCCAGGTGGGCATCGCCGGCAGCACCACGCTTGGGCACCATGTCATCGTGGGAGGACAGGCTGGGTTGGCCGATCACATCGAGGTGGGGGACCAGGTCATG
>VGXD01000209.1 GCA_016873525.1 Nitrospira sp.
GGCGTCTCCGCGATCGGGCGGCCGGCGCGAAGCTGCATCTCCGTCCCTTGTTTTCCGGCCGCGATTACCACTCCCTGCATCACGAGAATTCTTCGTTCCGGTTCGAGCCGGAGGGTGTCGGCGGTGGCGGGGAGCGCGGGGCGGGCGAGACGAGGCTGGTTTGGCATCCCTATCCGGGCCTGCCCGGCATCATGGCCGTTGCGAACGGACGCTATACGCATCAGCCGGATTGGTACCGGAACTTTCTCTACGATGAGGAGCGCAGCCGGGGGTTGGAGGATACCGAGGATCTCGCCTCGCCCGGGCTCTTCAGTTGGGACCTGTCCGCCGGCGAAGCAGTCTGCGTGCTGGCCACAGATAAGTCGCAGGACAAGTCGTTGCATCTTCCTCCGGCGCGCTGTCTGGAAGAGTTGCGAGAGGCGGAGCGATCGCGCCGCCGTCGCTTCCCCTCGCGGCTCCACCGCTCGGCCGATGCCTACCTGGTCAAGCGGGGCAAAGGAAAAACGATTGTGGCCGGCTATCCCTGGTTCACCGATTGGGGCCGCGATACCTTCATTGCCCTCAGGGGGATCTGTCTGGCCACGGGACGCTTGGATGAGGCGCGCGACATTCTCTTGCAGTGGGCCGGCACGGTCTCCGAGGGGATGCTGCCCAATCTGTTCACCGATCAGGGCGACCAGCCTGAGTTCAACTCCGTCGATGCCTCGCTCTGGTACGTGGTCGCGGTCCATGACTTCCTGCAAGCGATGGACGAGGCCAAGCGCAAACCGGCCGACGGCGATCGGAAGCGGTTGCACGGAGCCATCGAGGCGATCTTGAGCGGCTATGTGAAGGGAACCCGCTTCGGCATCCGCTTGGACGACGACGGGCTCTTGGCAGCCGGCCAGCCCGGCGTGCAACTGACGTGGATGGACGCCAAGGCCGGCGACTGGGTCGTGACGCCCAGGATCGGCAAGCCGGTCGAGGTCCAGGCTCTGTGGCTGAACGCGCTCAAAATCGCCGGCGCATCGTCCGGCCGTTGGCGGGACCTGTTCGAGAAAGGACGGGCTTCTTTTGTCGAGCGTTTCTGGAGCGAGGAGCGCGGCTGTCTCTACGATGTGGTCGATTCGGAGCACCGGCCGGGAGTGGTGGATGCGACGTTTCGTCCCAACCAGATTTTTGCCGTCGGGGGCTTGCCGTTGACGTTGCTCGACGAGGATCAGGCTTGTCGTGTCGTCGAGGCGGTCGAGGCCCGTCTGTGGACTCCCTTGGGCCTCAGGTCCCTGGCGCCGGGCGAGCCTGGCTACAGACCGTGCTACCAGGGCGGCGTCCTCGAACGCGACGGAGCCTATCACCAGGGAACGGTCTGGCCCTGGCTCATCGGCCCCTTCGTCGAGGCCTGGGTCCGAGTGTGCGGCGGGACGCCTGAGGCCAAGCAGCGCGCTCGTGCACGTTTTCTCGCCCCGCTTCTTGCGCATCTGGACGAGGCCGGGCTTGGGCACATTTCCGAGATCGCAGACGCCGACCCGCCCCACAGGCCGCGAGGCTGTCCGTTTCAGGCCTGGTCCCTCGGAGAAGTGCTCCGCCTGGACGCGGTGGTCCTGGCCGGGAGTCAAGACAGCCGGTCATGATTCAGCGCATTACCGGTTTTCATCAAGATGAACAGGGCGATTGGGTAGCCGATCTGGCCTGCGGCCATGGCCAGCACGTGCGCCATCAGCCGCCGTTCTCTGTTCGCCCCTGGACGCTTACCGAGACAGGCCGCCGGCAACATCTGGGCACGACGCTCACTTGCAAGATGTGCGAGGGACAAGCCTGAGGCAAGTCCTCTTTCTTCTGTAACGTTCACGCCTCATCCGCGACTACGCGACGAAGCTCCATCTGCGACCCCCTGCACGGCAACGACAATGATCAGGATGGATTTCGTTGTCCCTTCTGGCTTACAATAGCGGCGCTCCGGCACTTCCCACACCACACTTCCCATGGGGTCTAAGCCCCCAGCGACGGGCGATGCTTGCACCAGAGCGCAGGGTTGACCAAACCCAAGGTACGGCACGTTCTTCCAACGCCATCCAGGATGAACAGCGGCTGCTCGCGGCGCTTCGGGACGGGGACGAAGCTGCCTTTGCCTTGCTGGTTGAGTGTTATCACGGGTCGCTTATCAGGGTGGCCATGGCTCATGTGTCGGATCGGTCGGTGGCGGAGGAAGTTGTTCAGGAGACCTGGATAGCAGTCTTGGAAGGCCTGGACCGGTTCGAAAGCCGGTCCTCGCTCAAAACCTGGATCTTCAGCATCCTGACCAATAAGGCCAAGACCAGAGGCGTGCGGGAAAGCCGGCACGTGACGTTCTCCGGAGTCGGCTCAACGGATGGGGAAGCCGATGAGCCGGCCGTCGATCCGTCGCGGTTTATGGCGTCCGGCTTCTGGGTCGATCACTGGGCCTCGCCGCCGCATCTCTGGGATGACGACACGCCGGAGAAGCAGTTTCTGACCAAGGAAGGAATGCTCTATCTGGAGAAAGCCATCCAGGCGCTCCCGCTGAACCTGCGGCAGGTCCTTGTCATGCGGGATGTGGAAGGGCTGGGCTCCAAGGAGGTCTGTGCCATCTTGGAGATCACCGAGGCCAATCAACGAGTGCTGCTTCATCGCGCCCGCTCTAAAGTCCGGCAGGCCCTTGAACAGTACGTGGGAGGAGGCCGCCGGCAGCCATGACCCGCGACGAACTGAAAAACCGCGCGATCGACTACCTGGCCGGCAAGGTGACCTGCAAGGAATTCACCGAGGCGGCCACCGATTATCTCGAAGGGAGCCAGACCTGGCTCGGCTGGGTGCGATTCCAGATGCACCTGGGGTTGTGCCCGGGCTGCCGGGCCTACCTCCGCCAGATGAAGAAGACGATCCACACGTTGGGCCGGCTGCCGGAAGAACCGATCCCGCCGGCCGTCCGAGACGAATTGCTCCAGCGATTCCGGACCGGGAAGTCTCGATAAGCCCGCCTGTTTTCCTGCCTTCGTGCGCGGAGAGCCCCGCTTCGTCCGTCTTCCCGTCGCCATTGTTCTCCGCATCCAGCCGTTCGTCCCGGACCGCCGTTTGAAATAAGCCCGGAAACGGCTGTAACGGTCCGGATGGAAGGGAGACTAGACGACGTACACTCTGTAGCTGCGTTGGGGATCAAACTATGGTAAATCAAGATGCAACCATGCAGGTGTCTATGCCCGTGCCATCGTCCTCGTTCAGCAAGGGGAAGATCGTCCTCCTGCTTCTCTTTGCAGCGGCGATTTTTGTCTTCTTTTATTTCGACCTCAAGCAATATCTCTCGCTGGAATCGCTCAAGGCCAACCGGGACAGCCTGCTGGCCTTTACCGAGCAGCATTATGCAGCGGCCGTGGGGCTCTTTGTGGTCTCCTACTGCCTGTTCGTGACGATCTCTCTCCCGGGCGCGGTGTTCTTCACCCTGGCCGGAGGGTTGCTCTTCGGCAGCCTGCTGGGCACGGTGTATGTCAACCTGGGGGCGACGAGCGGCGCGACTCTTTCTTTCCTGGCGGCCCGCTATCTCCTGCATGACTGGGTGGAACACAAGTTCGGCGTTTGGCTGGGTCCGTTCCAAAAGGGCTTTGCGAAAAATGCCTTCAGATACCTCATGACTCTCAGGCTGATCCCGATCTTCCCGTTCTTTCTCGTCAACGTCTTGTCCGGCCTGACCAAAGTCAGACTGGGCACCTACGTGACGGCCACGATGATCGGCATCATTCCCGGCAGTTTCGTCTATGCCTATGCGGGGCGGCAGTTGGGCACGATCAATTCCTTGAAAGAGATCGCCTCGCCGAACATACTGGTGGCCTTCACGCTTCTGGGCCTGTTGACGCTGGCGCCGATTCTCTACCAGAAATTTGTCGCAAAGAAGGACCGGCCTCATGAGCCAGCCTGAACCGGTCAGAGTTCTGCCGGACGACGAGCACAACCGCACCCTCGTCAATAACGTCCACCCGGCGACCTGGGTCAACCCGGAGCCAAGCGGGAAGTACAACCTGGTTGTGATCGGGGCGGGGACGGCCGGGCTCGTCACGGCGGTCGTGGCCGCCGCTATCGGCGCGAAGGTCGC
>VGXD01000210.1 GCA_016873525.1 Nitrospira sp.
TTGGTGGCGCCGTCCAGATCGTTCTGCCCGATGAGGTAGGCCACTTCACCGCTTAGGCAGCCGGAGAGGGCAATGAGCCCTTCGTGGTGTTGTGCCAGGAGTTCCTTGTCCATCCGAGGCTTGTAGTAGAAGCCTTCGAGGTAGGCTTTGCTGACCAGCTTGATGAGGTTCTGGTAGCCGGTCTTGTTGGCGGCCAGGAGAATCAGGTGGTAGTAGTCGTTATGGGCGAGGTGCCCTTGCTTGCTCAGCCGGCTGCCGGGAGCCAGGTAGGCCTCGCAGCCGATGATGGGCTTGACCCCCCCGGCCTTCGCCTTTTGGTAGAACTCCACTGCGCCGAACATGTTGCCGTGGTCCGTGATGGCGACCGCGGGCATGCCGAAATCTTTGACCTGTTGGACGAGCGGGTCGATCTGATTGGCCCCGTCCAAGAGGCTGTACTGGGTATGTAAGTGTAAGTGAACGAATTGGGAAGACACGGGGGGAACCTCGGTGACAGATTGTAGTCGCCCCCCTCTTGCGATGTCAAATGGACGGTCGTGGGAGGGCCGCGAAAAGCAGCCGCAGGTCTGGCCGTGAGGAAGGGCAGGCTGCCTTGAAACTTGAGGAAAGCATCTGATATTCTGGCGCGGCTTTTCAACGATGGGAGCGAAGGGATCGAAACGGGCGGCGTCATACGGGGGACTGAGTTATGGCTGGGGTCACACGAGCATTAATCAGCGTATCGGATAAGACCGGTGTCGTGGAGATGGCCAAGGGGCTTGCGGCCCTGGGGGCGGAAATCCTCTCAACGGGCGGGACGGCCAAGGCTCTGCGGGAGGCCGGCGTGGCGGTGACCGATGTGGCCGCCTATACCGGTTCTCCTGAAATTCTGGACGGGCGAGTCAAAACCCTCCATCCGAAGATTCACGGCGGTCTCTTGGGACGGCGCTCGCTCCCCCAGCATGTAGCCGAGATGCAACAACAGGGCATCGGCCCCATCGACGTGGTCGTGGTGAACCTCTACCCCTTCGAAGCGGCGATTTCCAAGCCGGATTGCACCTTCGAGCACGCGATCGAGAACATCGACATCGGCGGCCCCTCGATGCTCCGGTCTTCGGCCAAGAACCACGAGGATGTGGCCGTCGTCGTGGACCCCGCCGACTATGGCCGGGTGCTGGAGGCGCTCAAGGCTGGGGCCGTGACCAAGGAGCTGCGTCGGGAGTTGGCGGCAAAAGTGTTCCAGCACACGGCCCGCTACGACAGCCTGATCGCCGGCTATTTGGAAAAACAGCTCTCAACCGGGCAGGGCAAGTTCCCGGCCATCCTCTCGCTCCAGTTCGAGCGGGCGGAAATCTTGCGCTATGGCGAGAATCCGCACCAGCAGGGAGCCTTTTATCGCGAGGTGGGTTCGCGCGAGCCCTCGGTGTCCCGTGCCAAGGTCCTGCACGGGAAGGCCATGTCCTACAACAATTACCTGGATGCGAACTCGGCCCTGGAGCTGGCGAAGGAGTTCAGCGAGACCGCAGTCGTGATCGTCAAGCACAACAACCCCTGCGGCGTGGCGCTCGGGGCCAGCCCGGTGGAAGCCTATGTGAAGGCCCGCGAGACCGATCCGGTGTCGGCCTTCGGCGGGGTGATCGCCTTCAATCGTCCGGTTGACTTGGCCGCAGCCAAGGAAATTACGTCCACCTTTGTCGAGGTGGTGGTGGCGCCGGGCTATCGCGAGGATGCCTTGGCGGAGTTGAAGCGCAAAAAAGACCTCAGGCTGCTTGACATCGGTCCGCTGACCTCGGAGGCGCGCGAGGGGCTGGATCTCAAAAAACTGGTCGGGGGACTGATCGTCCAGGATCGCGATCTCGGCGCCTTGGCCGACCTGAAGGCTCTCGCGGTGCCGACCAAGCGCAAGCCCACGGATGAAGAGTATGCGGCCTGCGCCTTTGCCTGGAAGGTCTGCAAGCACGTGAAGTCCAACGCCATCGTCTATGCGCGGGCCGGGCAGACGGTCGGGATCGGCGCCGGGCAGATGAGCCGGGTGGATTCGGTCAAGCTGGCCGGGATGAAAGCGGTGCTCCCGGTCAAGGGCTGCGTGATGGCCTCGGACGCCTTCTTTCCGTTTCGGGACGGATTGGATGCGGCCGCGCAGGCCGGGATCACCACGGTGATTCAGCCCGGGGGTTCGATCCGCGACCAGGAAATTGTCACGGCTGCGGATGAACATCAGGTGGCAATGATTCTGACCGGCATGAGACACTTCCGACATTGATCAGGCCGACTGACGCCGGAGGTGCCGCGGCGCGTCCCGGCATTGCCCCAATCCTGTCCCCCATCGTGCGAACGACGCGAGAATCGGGCCTTCTCGCCGCACGGATCAAGGCTCACGCATGAAAATTCTTGTCATCGGCAGCGGGGGGCGCGAACATGCCCTGGTGTGGAAGATCGCGCAGAGCCCGCGGGTTTCCGCGATCTTTTGCGCGCCGGGCAATGCCGGGATCGAGTCCCTGGCGCGGTGTGTGCCTCTTGCCGCGGACGATATCGCGGGACTCAAAGCGTTTGCCCTTTCCGAGAAGATCGACCTGACGGTCGTCGGGCCTGAAGGGGCGCTGGCGCTGGGGATCGCGGACGAATTCCGCAAGGCGAAGCTGAGAATTTTCGGCCCGACGCGAGGGGCGGCACAGATCGAGGCCAGCAAGAGCTTTGCGAAGGATCTGATGGTCCGCGCCCGCATTCCCACCGCTGCGTCCAGGACCTTCGAAGACGTGACTCAGGCTCTGGCCTATCTCGAACGCCATCCGTTGCCGGTCGTGGTCAAGGCGGACGGTCTTGCGCAGGGGAAGGGCGTGGTGGTGGCGACGACGACGGCGCAGGCCCGCGAGGCGGTCACCGACATGCTCGGCAACCAGTCGTTCGGGGCGGCGGGGCGACGTGTGGTCATCGAAGAGTTTTTGGACGGAGAGGAGGTCACCATCATGGCCTTCACGGACGGGAAGGCCGTGGTGCCGATGGTGGCGGCCCAGGATCACAAGCGAGTCGGCGACGGGGATACCGGCCCGAACACGGGCGGCATGGGGGCCTATGCGCCGGCGCCTCTGGCCACACCGGCGCTCAGAAGCATGGTCTTGCAGCAGGTGTTCCGTCCGGTCGTGGAGGCGCTGTTGCAGGTGGGGAGCCCGTTTTACGGCGTGCTCTATGCGGGCCTGATGATCGTGTGCGGCCAACCCTATGTTCTTGAGTTTAACGCGCGCTTTGGGGATCCGGAAACGCAGGTGGTCCTGCCGCTCTTAAAGACGGATCTGGTGGAGGTGATGGAAGCCGTAGTGGAGCATCGCCTGGATCAGCTCGATGTCGAATGGCACGATCGGACCGCCGTCTGCGTCGTGTTGACGTCAGCCGGCTATCCCGGGCCCTACCAGACGGGGCAGCCGATCGCGGGCTCCGCCCTTCCGTCGTCGTCGCAGGAGACGATGGTCTTTCATGCGGGCACGAAGCGTCAGGGCAGCGAGATTGTCACGGCAGGCGGGAGAGTCTTGGGGGTGACCGGCATCGGCTCCCGTTTGGTGGAAGCTCGCGAGCGGGCCTATCGGGCGGTTCGGGCCATCTCGTTTGAAGGATGCCATTTTCGCACGGACATCGCGAACCGTGCCCTTGGCCCAGCGCCTGAGCGGGGCTGAGTTCGGCGGGGGCGGAAAACGCGATGGCACGAATGCTGACCCTCCAGGCCGATCCGCAAGGGGCCATGGAGGACGTGGCGCAGGTGATTCGTCAGGGCGGGGTCGTTGCCCTCCCGACGGAGAGCTTCTACGCGATTGGAGCCTCGCCCTTCGATGAGGCTGCGGTGCAGCGAGTGGGCAGGATCAAGGGGCGTGGGCAGGATAAACCGCTTCTGGTGCTGATTGCGGAGCCGGCGCAACTGGAGGGCTTGGTGGCGGAGGTGACCGAAGGGGCAGCCCTGTTGATGAAGCGGTTCTGGCCAGGCCCTCTGACGATCGTCTTCCCCGCTTTGCGGGAGTTGCCGGCGGCCTTGACGGCGGGGACCGGGACCGTGGGTGTTCGGCAGTCTGCGTTTCCGCCGTTGATCGGTCTTT
>VGXD01000211.1 GCA_016873525.1 Nitrospira sp.
CCCCACGATCCGCTTGTGGAGGAATTCTTCCATGAGCAGCAGCTTGCTGGACTCCTCCTCTTCGAGCTTGAAGAGCGGAATGCCGGTCATCTTCGACACCACGTAGGCGACGTCGTCTTTCAAAATGACCGGGCGGTTCTTTTCCTGGTTCTTCTTCCACTCGCGCTTCGATTCGTCCAGGAGCTTGCGCAGCCGTTCCTCTTCCTCGCGGAACTTCACGGCTTCTTCGAAGTTCTGGAGGGAGATGGCCAGTTCTTTCTCGCGGGACACCTTCTTGAGTTCCTGCTCGAGGGCCTTGAGCTCGGTCGGCAGCGCATAGGTCTGCAACTTCGCTCGCGAGCCCGTTTCATCGATCAAGTCGATGGCCTTGTCGGGCAGGAACCGGTCGGTGATGTACCGGTCCGAGAGCTTGACGGCTTCAACGATGGCTTCTTCCGTGATCTCCACGCCGTGGTGCTCTTCGTACCGATCCCGGAGGCCCTGGATGATGCGGATCGTTTCGTCGATGCTGGGCGGCTGCACGTGGATGGGCTGGAAGCGCCGCTTCAAGGCGCCGTCCTTTTCGATGTGTTTGCGGTATTCGTCCAGCGTCGTGGCGCCGATGCACTGGATCTCGCCGCGGGAGAGCGCGGGTTTGAGCATGTTGGAGGCATCGATGGACCCTTCCGCCGCGCCGGCTCCCACGAGGGTGTGCAATTCGTCGATGAAGATGATGATGTTCCCGGCCTGCACGATCTCCTTCATGACGACCTTCAGCCGTTCCTCGAACTGGCCGCGATACTTCGTGCCGGCCACAAGCGAACCCAGGTCCAGGGCGATCACGCGCCGCGACAGGAGATTGTCCGGCACCTCGGAGGCCACGATGCGCTGGGCCAGGCCTTCCACGATCGCCGTTTTGCCGACGCCGGATTCTCCGATGAGCACCGGGTTGTTTTTGGTTCGCCGGCTGAGGATCTGCAAGACGCGCTCGATCTCATCGGCTCGTCCGATCACCGGATCGAGTTGTCCCTCCTGGGCCAACTGGGTCAGGTCGCGGCCGAACTCGTCGAGGGCGGGCGTGTTGCTCTTGCGATCCCGCTCGCGGGGGGCGGATTTGCGCAGGAAGGTGACGGTCAATTGCCGGGCGGTCAGGAGATTGGCGCCGAGGCTTCGCAGTATCTTGCCGCCGATCCCTTCTTCCTCCCGCAACAGGCCGAGCAGCAAGTGCTCGCTGCCGATGTGGTTGTGTCCGAGCAGGCGGGCTTCCTCCACGCCGTACTCGATCACTTTTTTGACGCGCGGGCTGAAGGGGATTTCGCCGAAGGTCATCGTGGTGCCGCCGCCCGGCAGGTTGCGCTCGATTTCGAGGCGAATCTGCTCGGTCGAGAGCCCCATTTTCTTGATGATCATGAGGGCAATGCCATCCGACTCACGAAGAATTGCCAGGACGAGATGCTCCGTCCCCAGATAATCGTTCTGGTGACGTTCGGCTTCTTCCCTGGCCAGGATGATGATCTTCCGACCCTTATCCGTGAATCGTTCGAACATCCTTCCTCCTTATGGTTGCTGTCGGTGGCTGACCGAGGCGCGAGAGCTCTTTAAAAGCCTGTCGTGATTCTATCGGCAGGGTCGGGTTCTGTCAAGCCCTGACGCAGCTCGGAACAAGGCGCTGCAACCGGTGCGGTTGCGTGTGCATCCCCGAATGCGCGCTTGCAATCCGTTATCGTTCTTTAGGGCACATTCGTTGACAAGCTTCCTGCCTCCCGATACAATTCCACTCCGTTTCCGCCCGCGCTTCCCCGCCGCCTCCGTCCCGCGCGCTGAGCGTATGCGTTGAACGTGACGACGAGAGCCGCAGCCAAGGCACCTATGCAAACGATCGGCATCCTGACCAAGCCCAAGTTCCCCGACGTCCGGCACGCCCTCAAGGACCTGGTGGCCTGGCTGCGGGAACGTCACAAAGAGGTCGTCTTCGACGGCAAGACCGCCGCCCTCATCGGCGAACCCGCCACACACAAGAAAACCCAGATCGCGGCGCTGGCCGACATGGTCATCGTCTTGGGCGGCGACGGCACGATGTTGAGCGCCGCCCGCCTCGTCGAGGAGCGCGCCGTGCCGATTCTGGGAGTCAATATGGGCGGGCTTGGGTTCCTGACCGAGGTCAGCCTGGACCAGCTCTATCCGTCGCTCGGACGGGTCTTCGCGCAGGAGTACTCGCTCGATGACCGCTTGATGCTTCGCGCCCAGATGCATCGCCACGGGGAGCACGTCGCCCAGGCCACGGTCTTGAACGACGTGGTGGTCAGCAAGGGCACCCTTTCGCGGATGATCGAGATTCAAATTTCGATCGACGGGAAGTTCGTGACGAACCTGCGCGGGGACGGGCTGATCGTGTCCACTCCGACCGGGTCCACGGCCTATTCCATGTCGGCGGGCGGGCCGATCGTCACGCCGTCCGTCCACGCCTTGATCCTCACGCCGATTTGCCCGCACACGCTGACGCACCGCCCGCTTCTGATTCCGAGCAGCGCCACGCTGGAAGTGACGTTGACCAGCGAGGACGAGGGCGCGATGACCACGTTCGACGGGCAGGTCGGGATCGCCATGACCCAGGGGGACACGGTGACGATCGGCGCATCGGAACACCGTACGCGCCTCATCCGGTTCTCGGACCGGACGTATTATGACGTCATCCGCAGGAAGCTGAAATGGGGCGAGGGTTAACGGCCGGCCGGCACCTTGGCCGCCTCCCGCTTGCCCTGGACCTGGGCAAGCATGGCTTGGTTGGAAGAAAACTTAAATTCCCCGATGCAATCGTTGTCGGAGGCGCCCTGCGCGTGCTCCGCTTGTTCCAGGAGGCGTAGCGCGGCGGCATCCACCGCCTGCACCTTTCGCTCGTCGAACAGCCGACGGAGGCGCTGCACCACGCCGTTGATCGTGCTGCGGTCGCGGACCGGCCGGCCGTTCAAATAACGACCGACCACCTCGGCGCACCACTCCCCGTCCCGCTTGGCAACTCCGACCAGCCCTTCGCTGGCTTTGCGCGCCCACCCCGTCAGAAAAATCCCCTCGATCACTTTGCCGGACGCCTCGTCGTAGGCTTGAAAGAGCGCATCGTCTGGGTCGTTGCCGGTTTTGGACGGGTTGGTCACAAAGATGCCGTTCTTGTAGGGCAGGCCGAGCGCGTCATCGACCCGATCTCCGACGGCAAACACCACGCTGTCGCAAGGGAACTCGTAAAATTGTTTCAGCCCGACTGCCGCGGTATCCTCACCCTTGGGTTCCAGCTTGGTTTCCTCGACCTCCAGGGCACGGACGCGGTTCTGGCTGTCCGTCAAGACCCGGCGGGGTGACGCCAGGAAGCGGAACCCCATCTTGCTCCTGGTCGTGATCGGCTCGCATTTGGTGAATTCTTCCGACATATCCTTGAGGATCGCGTCGGGGTTCTGGCCGACCGCTTCCAGGCGCGGGCGGATGCGGGAGAATTCATGGGCCAGCGCCTCCCGGTCGATCGTGGAACAGACGGCGCGAATCTCTTTGGGGTTGTATTTCCGCTCCAAGGGGCCGCGTCTGGCAATCGCCGTGACCTGTTCGACCTGTTTGTATCGCACCAGCCAATGGGCGATGTCCACCATCACGTCGCCCACCCCGATGACGGCGACCCGACGGCCCATGTCGAAGGGACGTTCGGCATAACCGGGGAGCCGGTTGAAGTGGTAGACCACATCCTTGGCATGGTAGACCCCGACCGCCGAGTCCCCTTCCACGCCGATCGTCTTGGTCCCTTGCGCGCCCGTTGCGAAGACGATGGCGCTGGCGCCGAGGCCGCGCAGATCGTCGATCGAGAGGGCGTTGTTGTTGCCGACCGAGAGGTTGCCGAAGTAATGGACGTTGGGGCGTTCCACGATCTCCCAGTAGGTTTTCTTGAGCCCCCCCCGCAGCTTTAACTTGCTGGGGAAGATGCCGTATTCGGCGAGGCCCCCGAACTTGATGTCGCGGTTGAGAATAACCACTTCATGGCCGGCCTTTGCCATGACGTTGGCCACGGACATGCCGGCCGGGCCGGCGCCTAT
>VGXD01000212.1 GCA_016873525.1 Nitrospira sp.
CGGAACAACCCGCTCACCGCCGTGCCCGACGCGCGATTGATCCAACTGAACAACGAACCCGTGTTCGCCCCCGATCATCTCGACGAGCTGCGGCAGTTCACGAGCGTGCTTTCGGCCACCTATCGGGTCTGGAGGTAATCGCGCATGGCCACCGTGGGATTCAACAAGAAGCAGCTCTTCTTCGACCGGCAGATTGTCATCGACGCCGTCGGTCGGGCGAGCGCCAAGGACCTTTCGAAGGCCGGGAGTTTCATTCGCCGCTCGGCCCGTTCGTCGCTGCGACGCCGCAAGAAGGTAGCGCCGCCCGGCGAACCGCCCAGCGTCCACAGCCAGGACCGCGTGGCGACGCTCAAGAACATCTGGTTCGTGTTCGATCCGGGTCAGCGATCCGTGGTCATCGGCCCGCTGAAACTCAACGGCTCGAAGCTCCAGGGGAGCAATCGCGCCACCGTGCCGTCGCTACACGAACTGGGTGGCGCGGCCGTGGTCACCAGCCGCAAACGAAAACGCCGTGCGAAGTACGCCCGGCGACCATTCATGGGACCCGCGATGGAGCGTGAGCTGCCGAAGTTCGCCGGGCTGTGGGCCAATTCCGTCAAGTAATAAGGAGAACCTTTCATGGCAGTCAAACTCGGGCTCGATGCCAAACTGTTTCGGAACACGGGGACGTACGGCTCCCCAACCTGGAACGAGATCAAGAACGTCAAGGATGTCACGCTCAACCTGGAAGCGGGTGAAGCGGACGTCACGACGCGCGGCAACAACGGCTGGCGAGCCACGGTCGCGACGCTCAAGGACGGCTCGATTGAGTTCGAGATGGTCTGGGACTCGGCCGACGACGACTTCACGGCGATCCGCGACGCCTTCCTCAACAAGACGGCGCTCGAAATGGCCGTGATGGACGGCGACGTCTTGACCGCTGGTTCGCAGGGTTTGCGGGCCAGCTTCATGATCACGAGCTTCAGCCGCAATGAGCCGCTTGAGGAAGCGATTACGGTGAGCGTCACGGCCAAGCCGACCTACTCGGCCAATCCGCCGTCTTGGATGACCGTGCCCTAAGCGCTCTCGGAGGGAACATGAAGACGTTTACCGACAACGCCGGCCGCACGTGGACGGTGCAAGTCAACGTAGCGGCGATCAAGCGTGTGCGTGGCCTTGTGGGGATCGACCTCAACAAACTGGTCGGCGACGGCTTTCAGGCGCTCGCCAATCTGGTGAGCGATCCGGTGCAGCTGGCCGACGTGCTGTACTGCCTGGTGAAGGACGAAGCGGACGCCAAACAAGTCACCGACGAGGAATTTGGCCGAGGCCTGGCGGGCGACGCCATCATGCTGGCGGCCGACGCGTTCGTGGAGGAACTGATCGATTTTTTCCCCGATGCCCGCGCGAGGGCGGGCCTAAGAAAGGTGATCGAGGCGGGGCGGAAGGTGCGGCTCCGGCTGCTGACGCACGCCGAAACGCTGCTGGAGCGGATCGATCCGGAGATCGAAGCGAGCAAATTGATCGCCTCGTTTGGCAGCTCGCCGGCGTCCTCGGACTCGACCCCGGCCCCTTCACCCTCCGAGAACTGATCACGATGGGCGAGGCCCGCAGCCAGCAGGCCTGGGCCCAGACGTCCAGCGTCTTGGCCCTGATCGCCAACCTTCATCGCGACCCCAAGAAGACGCGGGCTTATAAACCGGCGGACTTCAACCCGCACATGCGAAAGACACCGGTGACGATTGAAAAGGTGGAGATCCGCATCCTGAAACAGGTGTTCGTAGACCAATAGCGACGTGATGGATCACAAACCGCCACAACATCCCGCGCACTCGAAACGCCAGCGACTCAAGGAAATCGTTGAGCGATTGGGGCCGCGCGCTACCCCGGCGCAGATTCGTGAGGAAGCGTATCGCGTGGGCTTTGGACCGATCAATGGCCATATGTTGATTTCCGCGCGCAATGAGTTGTGGCCTGACCGAGTGAAGCATGGGGGAGGTCGCACTGAGGCCTCGGAGACGGTTTTTTGCTTGCCGTTGTCCGCCGACTCTGTCGCACGTTGTCCGTTATGTGCGTCCCATCTTCTGCGCATTCGAGCCGTGTATAGGCTGGCGGATGAGAACATCGTGAGAGGCCGAATCTGCAAATCCTGCGGCCATGCCTTTCGAACGGTCGAGCCAGACAGTGGTCAATGCGTTCACCCCCGGCGCCTTCTGGCGAAGGTGGCAATCGAGAAGGAATGTTCCAAGTGCAAGCGAGTGCTTCCGGTCGCATATTTCAGCAAGAAGGCGAACGATGTAGACCTTTATCGTTCCAGTTGCAAAGAGTGCCAGAACAAAATGCGAGCAGAGGCCAATTGGAAGACAATTCTCACAAGACACGGGCTGACGGCTCACGACTTTCAGGCAATGTTCGATGCGCAAGGTGGAAGGTGCGGCATTTGTCGAGCGAACGGTTGTGACGTGGGACGCAAGGGGCACTCGCCGTACCGCTTCTTGCGGATCGACCATTGTCATAGGACCGGCAAGGTTCGTGGCCTTCTCTGCGACAAGTGCAATTTGGGCATTGGCAATTTCAACGAGGACCCACAATGGCTAGAGGTTGCCGCGGCCTACCTGCGGCGACATCAGCAAGAAACTCCCAATGATCCTGCATAGGTAGAAAGGAGGTCCTCATCATGGCTGCAAGTGCAAGTGGCATCCGTGCTGGGGCGGCATTTCGTCGAGCTGTACACAAAGGACAGCCGACTCGTGAAGGGTCTGCAGGCGGCGGAGAAAAAGCTGCAAGCCTTCGGCGCTGGGATCGCCTCGATCGGTACCAAGCTCGCGGGACTCGGGGCGGGCGTCGTCACGCCGCTGCTGGGCGCTGCCAAGGTGTTTGCCGATATGGGCAGCGACCTGGCCGACATGAGCCAGCGGACTGGCGTCTCGGTGGAAGCCTTATCGGAGCTGGGGTTCGCCGCCGAACAGTCGGGTGCCGACATCGAAACGCTCGAAGGCGGCCTGCGCAAAATGCAAAAGCAGGTGGTGGAGGCGGCCAGTGGTTCCGAGTCGGCGCGCGAGGCCCTCGGCAAGTTGGGCCTCACCGTGGACGACCTGTCCAAGCTGTCGCCCGACCAGCAATTCAAGCTCATTGGCGACCGCCTGTCGCAAATTCAGAATCCGACGCTCAAGGCGGCGCTGGCGATGGAAGTCTTCGGCAAGTCGGGCACGAAGCTGCTGCCGCTGTTCGCCAATGGTGCCCGTGGTATCGAAGAACTCCAGCAGCAGGCCCGTGACCTCGGCCTGATGATGTCAACGGACGACGCCCAGGCCGCCGAGGCGTTTGGCGACACGCTCGATGTCTTGTGGAAGGTGCTCAAGAAAACCGTATTCACAATCGGTTCGGCGCTGGCACCGTTGCTCACGGAAGTCGCCGAAGGTTTTACGCGGGTCGTGGTGACTGTCTCGAACTGGATCAAGGAGAGCAAAGACCTGGTGGTGATGGTCTTCAAGATCGCCGCCACCGCGATTGCCGCCGGCGGAGCGCTGGTGGTGTTGGGAACGGCGATCTCTGGAGTCGGGGCGGCCCTCGGTGCGATTGCCACCGTGGCCACAGGCATCGGTTCGGCGATCGCCACGCTCGGCTCGATCATCGCCGCGATCCTCTCGCCGATCGGCCTTGTGATTGCTGGCATCGTGGCGCTGGCCGGATATCTGCTCTATGTCACGGGCGTCGGTGAGCAATCGCTCAATTGGCTGGCCGGGGTGTTCATCGATCTCAAGAACGATGCACTGGCCGCGTTCCGGGGAATCTCGGATGCGCTGGCCGCCGGCGACATCGGCCTGGCCGCCAAGGTGCTGTGGCTGACGCTCAAGATGGAATGGCAGAAGGGCGTCAACTGGCTGCAGGAGAAATGGATCGGCTTCAAGGAGTTCTTCTTGTCGGTCTGGACCGAGGCCGTGTTTGGCCTGTCGCGGATCATGACCAACGCCTGGGCCGGGCTGCAATCGTTCTGGACGGAGACCGTGGCCGCGATGTCGACGGCCTGGACCGTGTTTTCCAGCGGGGCCGTCTCGGCGTGGAAA
>VGXD01000213.1 GCA_016873525.1 Nitrospira sp.
TGCTCTGCACGGGTGAAGGTGGCATGCTGGTTTCGGACGATCCGGCCTTGCTCGAAAAAGCCCGCGGCTTACGCGAATACGATGAAGGGGAGACGTTGGACCCCGCTGCCTTCAATCGCAAGATGACGGATCTGCAGGCGGCCATGGGGTTGGCTCAAGTGGCTCGATTCCGTTCTTTTCTTGAGCGGCGTGCCGCCATCGCCTCTGTCTATCGGGAAGCCCTTGGGTCCCTGGGCCTTGAGATGCCGTCGATCCCCACAGGCCGTTCGCACGTGTTCTATCGTTTTGTCATCAGGCTTCGCGGGACTGTCCCTGTGACCGATGGATTGCTGGATCGGTTCGAGCGGCGCGGGGTCCAGTGCCGGCGTCCCGTGTTCCGTCCGCTGCATCGCTATCTGGGCTTGGAGGGCTATCCGGAGGCCGACGATGCCTCTAATCGGGCATTGTCTGTGCCGATCTATCCCTCGATGACGGATGAAGAAGTGGATCGCGTGATCGCCACCCTGCGTGAAGAATTGGCATGACACTGATTGACCGAAACGAGATGTCCCGGTTGATGCAAGGGGCTTTAGCCGGGCTCTGTGGCGTGATTGCGCTGCTGGCCCCGGTTGTACGGGAGTTTTTTGTCAGTGAGGGGCTGCGGTGGCTCTACATCTTCCTTCTTTCTTCCGCAATTTCCTTCAGCGTAACACCCGTGCTGATCAAGCTGGGGGTCAAGTGGGGACTCGTCGATCAGCCGGCCGAGCGTAAAGTGCATGAACAGCCGACTCCGAGGGTCGGCGGCCTGGCGGTCTATGTGGGATTCGCCTCGGCTGTCTTGGTCAATTCGATTTTCTCCGGCAAAATGGAGGCGATTCTGGTCGCCGGCTCGCTCTTGCTGTTGGTCGGGATCGCGGATGATGCCTGGGAATTGCCGGCCTGGTTCAAGCTGTCCGCCCAAGTGTTGGGGGCTGGGTTTGTGATGTATGAGGGGACGGTGTTGACCCTCTTTCCGCCTGGCCCGCTGGGCAACGCTATCAACCTGTTCCTGACGGTGCTCTGGATCGTGGGGATCACGAACGCATTTAACTTCTTCGACGGCATGGATGGGTTGGCGGCAGGCTTGTCCATGCTGATGGCCTTTTTCATGGGCGTGGTGGCCTATGAGACGAATCAGCCGGATCTGGTGTGGCTGGCGGTCGCGATTATCGGGGCCAGCCTGGGATTTTTTCCATACAATTTTCGGTTCAGTAAAAAACCGGCGTTCATCTTCTTGGGAGACGGCGGGGCGACGTTTTTGGGCTTTACCCTGGCTTGCCTTGCGGTCAAGGGCAACTGGGCGGACAATAATCCGATCGTGTCGTTCAGCAATCCGTTGCTCATCTTCGGCGTGCTGATTTATGACATGATCCATATCACGGTGGAGCGAATCGTGACCGGAAAGGTCGGCACGATCAAGGGGTGGATCGACTACGTGGGGAAGGACCACCTGCACCATCGGCTCGAGCGCCTGCTCGGGAGCAAGCGGGCGAGCGTCGACATGATCTTTGCCTTGACGACCTGTCTCGGGATGTCAGCCATCGTGCTGCGCAAGGCCGATACGGCAGAGGCGATTTTGCTGCTGGCTCAAGCGGCCTTGATCGTGATTATTTTTACGATTCTTGAGCAGCGGGGGCGTCATGAGTAACGCAGGTGGCATGCGGAAGGGAAGAGGTGGTGCGCCCGGAGGGACTTGAACCCCCAGCCCTCAGATCCGTAGTCTGATGCTCTATCCATTGAGCTACGGGCGCATTCCTATTTCAGCGGCTTGTCGGCCATGCGAGGAGGGGCCTGCACGTTATACAGGTCTTGATGGAGGATGGTCAAGCGGGGATCGTATGTCGGGCCGGCAAGACGCAAGACTTGCCGGCCTGAGGTTTAGTTGGGACCGGCCAATTGGGTGTTCACGCGGATGACGGCACTGTTGAGGTTCTTGTAAGGATAGTTCTCCGTGATGAGGGGCAAGGCATCGGCCTGGGATTGTTTGTCGATCATGGCGAGCGCGGGGACGTAGTGGCCGGACGGAATCTTCACGCCGATGATTTTGGCGCCGGGTTCCACCACCACGTAGTCGCCCAGGTCGGCTTTGAAGATCAGGGCTTGCATGCCGATGAAGGTGTCATGCCCCACCTTGGCCGGCCCATGGACCTGGGATTGATGGGACATGGTGACCCGTTTCCCCACGTAGACGGAATATTTCTTCCCCTCGACCTCCACCTCGTTTTCGATGAGTTCCTGTCCGCCCTCGAAGGTTTCCAAGCCGTGGATGACCACGCCGTCTTGCACGTTGCTTTGGTCGCCGACGTAGATGTTCTGGCCTTCATCGCCTCGGATGGAGGCGCAGGGCGCCACGTAGACCTTCTCGCCGAGTTTGACCGATCCCATGACGGCGGCGAGCGGGTGGATGCGGGCCGTCGAGGCGACGACGGGCATGTCGACGTCCGGGTTGAACGAGGTGATGACGTTGGGGCCGACCCAGCCCCCCAGAATGAGGGCCAAGAGCAGCAAGTTGAGTACTGAGGCTTGTCGAGAGCCATCGGCGCTGGGTCATGTCCAAAAATCCTAAAGTCGAACAGTCAAAACACACTCGCAACGTGATGACGTGACAAACTCGCTGACGGTCTTTATGGCGGAGAGGGCGGGATTTGAACCCGCGACAAGGCTTTTGACCCTGTGACGGTTTAGCAAACCGTTGCCTTCGGCCACTCGGCCACCTCTCCCTCCACGCGGTCGTCTGTGTTGGGGTGTGTGTTCAGTCGATCGATGTTTGAGCAGTGTAAGCCATGTCAGGGGAGAAGTCCAGGGACTTGCGTTCCTCGTGTAATCTTGTCCACTCAGGACTCGAACGCTTTTTTCTCGTTGGCTTAGTGCAGGAGCGCGCTCCTGACGCCGCAATCGGTATGACCGCGACGATGCCGTCATCTCCGGCGCAAGACGGCTCACAATGTACGGTCGTCTATCGGATGGCTGGTCCGGGATGACGGCGCTATTGGAAGGCCGATTCGATATCCTGATCCAACGTAAACACGATGATGCGTTCCCCGATCTGCGTGTCGATGTCGGTAAAGAGACCGGTCGTTTTGGCGCCGGTGATTTCCTCCACCTGCTGGCTGAGTTTTTCACGCCCCTGCGCGATCAGGTTCTGCCGCAACCGCCGGACCATCTCGACTCCTTCGGCCGTCTTGGCCAACTGTCGTTCGGCCGGCGTCAGCACCCCCTTCAGGCGGGCCAGCACAATGTCTTTGATGATGAAGGCCCGTACGTCTTCGGGGCCCCGTCCCATGAATTCCTGCTCGAACTTAATGATGGCATTGCGAATCGCGCTCTCCGCTTCGCCTTTTGTCTGTCCGTTTTTCACCGGCCCTATAGTTCCCATGCCGCGACCCCAAAGACCTACCGGGTTTGGGCCCAATGATTTGTTGCGAACGATGTCACGGCATGGTATGACACATCATTGAAGAATTGCAATGGATGGGGTCCCTGTCCTTGTCTCACACAGACAGGCGGACCCATCACCGATAAATCGGATCGCGGTGGCATGTAGGGTAGTCGGCTCTTCGTGGTAAGAGGCCGGACACAGTACGAGCCAGCCGGGTACCCCTTGGAAGCGTGGGGGCGCCGGCTGGCTTTTTTTATGCCATCCGTCACGGCGTAGCCACCGTCCGGCCGAGATGGGGCGGATCGCCTTCCACGTTGTCAAGAGGGTGCAGATCAGCATGTCCTTCGTGATCCTCATCCCGCTGCTTCCCTTGTTGGCCACAGCCATCGTCTTGCTCGGCCGATCCCGCTCGCAGGACCGGCGCGCCAAGATCGGGGTGCTGCCCATCGTCGCCGCGTTTCTTGGCGCCATCGCGACCTTAGGGGTGGTCGCCACGCACGGACCGATCGCGGTCCGGTTCTACGACCCCGCTGCTGCCGGTTCGTTTCCTGTGCCGCTC
>VGXD01000214.1 GCA_016873525.1 Nitrospira sp.
CAGGCCCAGGTCAGGACCGTGCAGGGCATCCAGGTCCATGTGCAGAGGGCCGACGGGATGGACGGTGCCGAGCTGCGGGTCCTGGCGGATCGGCTGCGGGACAAACTGAGCAGCGGCGTGATCGCCCTGGGAGCGGCGAACGAGGGGAAGGTCTCCTTGTTGGTCGTGGTGAGCAAGGATTTGTTGCCTCGTCTTCGGGCCGGCGATTTGATCAAGGAGATGGCCGGCGAAGTGGGTGGAACCGGCGGAGGGCGACCGGAGATGGCCCAGGCCGGCGGCAAGAATCCGGAACGACTTGGGGCAGCCCTGGAAAAAGCATTCGGGTTGGTGGAGCGGGCGGTCACGGGCTCTCAGGCCCAGGGGTAAAGGACGCAAAGCATCGGCATGGCGAACACACGCATCTTGGCCTTGGACTACGGCACGAAGCGGGTCGGCGTGGCCCTCAGCGACGAGTTGGGCTGGACCGCCCAGCCCTTGGAAACCTACCTGCGGCGCTCGCTCGAAGCGGACGTGGCGCATGTTCAGCAGTTGGTGCTGGCGCACGAGGTGCGGGAAGTCGTCTTGGGGCTTCCGCTCCGGCTCGACGGCAGCATCGGGCCGGCCGCCGAGTCCGCGAATCAGTTTAAGGAACAACTGGAGCGGGTCCTCTCCGTTCCCGTCATTGCCTGGGATGAGCGCTATACCACGAAGGCGGCGGAAGACATCCTGATCCAGGCCAACATGAGTCGGAAGAAGCGCAAGGGAACCGTGGACCGGATTGCGGCGGCAATCTTGTTGCAAAGCTACCTGGAGAGTCTGTCGAGTTCCGGGGAAACAGGGTTGGCCGCTATGGATGGCGAGGACGCGGCGCAGGACGTTGCGGGCGAGACGGTTTCGGACGAGGCATGAAGCTGTGGGTGATGTTAGGGCTCGTGGGAGTGGCGCTGTACCTGGCCGGCAACGTCGCCTATCATCGGGCCACGGACCCGCTTACCGATGGCACGGGCCCGCGTACGGTCAAGACCGTCGATATTCCTGAGGGGGCCACGTTCCGGCAGGTCGCCGCGCTGCTTGAAAAGGAACACCTTATTGCCAGTCAATGGGGGTTCGTGCTGCTGGGCAAGGTGACCGGTGTGGATCGTCGGGTCCTGGCCGGCGAATATGCCCTGCATTCCGATCTGCGTCCCCAGGAAATCCTCGCGGAACTCCTCAGCGGCCGCGTCGTGCTCCACCCGGTCACGATTCCTGAGGGCTATACCGCCGCCCAGATTGCGGACCTGCTGGGGCAAAAGGGGCTCGGCAATCCGGTCGAATTCCTCACGCTGGTCCACGACCGAAGCTTCATCCACACGCTTCTCCCCGACGCTGCCGGCTTGTCCAGCCTGGAAGGGTATTTGTTCCCGGATACCTATTCCTTCGCAAAACGCGCGGAGACCAAGGACATCGTCAGGACCATGGTGGAGGGGCTGGAGAAGGTGCTGACACCGGAGCTGCGGGTCAGGGCCAGGGACTTGAACATGACGGTCCATCAGGTGCTGACCTTGGCCTCGGTCATCGAAAAGGAAACGGGGTCAACAGGGGAGCGAGAACTCATCTCGGCGGTCTTCCACAATCGCCTGCGGCGGCACATCCCGCTGCAAAGCGATCCGACGGTCATCTACGGACTCTCGTCGTTCGACGGCAATCTGAGAAAACGCGACTTGGCCGCGCCCAGCCCGTACAACACCTACCGCGTCACCGGCCTGCCTCCCGGCCCCATCGCCAATCCCGGAGCCGGTTCAATCCGCGCCGCGTTGTATCCCGTGCCGACCACGTATCTGTACTTTGTTTCCCGCAATGACGGGACCCATGCGTTTTCTTCCACCTTGGCCGAGCACAACCGGGCGGTGGACAAGTACCAGCGCCGGCCTGTCCGACGGCTTTCATGACGAGGCTCCGATGACGTTTCCAGGACTCCCGGCCGATTGGCCGGCTCGCATCGACCACACGGTGCTTCGGCCCGATCTGGCGAAGGCCGACGCGCTGCGGATTTGTGCGGAAGCCAGGCAGTATGGGTTTACGGTGGTCTTTGTTCCGCCCTGTTATGTGCGGGAGGCGGCGGCGGCGCTGGCCGGGTCCGGCATCCGGGTCGGAATTCCCATCGGGTTTCCCCACGGGTTGCAGACGACCGGCATCAAGGTCGGCGAGGCGGAGGAAGCGGTCGGCTGCGGCGCCTCCGTGCTGGACATGGTCATCAATATCAGCCGTCTGAAATCGGGCGAGTACGACACGGTGCGGGCCGACATCGAGCAGGTGGTCAGCGCCACGCCGCAGGCCGAACACAAGGTGATCATCGAAACCTGTTACCTCACGCGCCAAGAAAAGCTGACGGCCTGCCGCTTGATCCTTGAAGCCGGGGCCGATTACGTGAAGACCTCCACAGGCTTCGGTCCTGCCGGCGCGACCGTCGAGGATGTCCGTTTGCTCAAGGCCGCCGTAGCCGGTCGGGCCAAGGTCAAGGCCTCCGGCGGGATCAGAAATTTGCAAGCCGTGGCCGACCTGCTGGCCGCCGGAGCGGACCGGATCGGAACCAGCGCCTCCGTGAGCATCATGCAAGAGTGGCTGGCTGGGCGGATTCAGGAGCAGGCGGGACCGAGGCGATGAAGCGCCGCACTGCTCCGGCGCTGATGGGCCGAGGCATTCCGGGACGTCGCTGTGTGGTCCATGCGTAGCATGTTGCAAAACAGTCTCTGCCGCCTCCTGTGTCTTTTCCACAGGCCGGCGAATCCTTCCGAATCGAGCGAGCCCCTCCAGTCCAAGCCCCTTGTCCGCATCGACTTCGACGGGTTTGCCAAGGGCATCGATAACGTCCGCCACGATGTGTGCCTCAGCCCGAGGTTCCAGGCTCAGGTCAAGCGGATGACGAATGCAATGTTGGAACAGGAGATCGGCCTGGGCCGCTGGGGAGAAAAAACGTCGGGGCCGACCAGGCAAGACTGGGAGGACTTCAGGGGCAGCTACGCAAACATGACCGAGGCGGCCATCCATCGCGCCAAACTCGAGGGAGGGCTGGCGCTCGTGCAGTTGGCCCAGGTCGCGGCGGTCAAGTTCATTCTGCACCATGTTCAGGCGGAGCTGGATCAGCTCCGGCAGGGGTTGCGGGCGGCGATGGCGTCCGGGGGGGTGGCATCGGACAGCGAGCGGCTGGAACTGACCGAGCGGCTGAGCTGGCTGACGCGCAATCGCGCCAGGCTTCGGTACAAGCTGAACCGGCAGTTGATCGCGCAGTTGGGGAAAGTGGAGGAGGGGGCGATCGGAGAACTGCGCCGGTCGCTCTTGGGCGAGCGGTGGTCCCTTCCCGAGGAGATGCTGCTGAATCCGCTTCTGCAGGCGGAGACCCTGCAGGACGACGAGATCATGATGAAGCAGTATGTCCTGCTGGGGCAGGAAGGGGACGGCCTGTACGGGTTTGCGGCGATCGATCGCGTCTTACCGGATCTCTTTCGCCTTCCCAAGCCGGCGACCGAGGCCGAGGCAGCCTTGGCCGAGGCCGAAGCGGCCCACCGGCGCTTGGCTGCCGAGTTCGACCGTCTGCCAAACGCCGGGAAGCGGACGCGAACCAATTCGGTCGGCGCCGAGAAGGATGCGCGCAAGGCCGACCCGGAGTCGCGGCTGGAACAGGTCCGGGCCGAGGTGGAGCGCCTGCGCGCCGAGTATCTCCGGGAAAACTATGGCTGGGCCGATGTGCCGGCCAATGTCGAGACGCTGTTGAACGCCACGTTGTATCGGGAGCGTTTCAGCCAGGCGAAGAAGGCCGGGGATCGGACGGCGATGGCCGATCTGACCCGCCAGATCAGATTTCAGCGTCGGCTGCTGGCCGGTGTGGAGCGGTATTTCCGCAGGAACGGGCTGCTGGCGCAAGTGGCGGCGGCCTATGAAATGGCGCCCCTGTACCGTGGCTATGCCTCCGTCTTGTCCGCGCAGC
>VGXD01000215.1 GCA_016873525.1 Nitrospira sp.
CGGCGCAGGACCCGAAGAGCCGACGACCCGCTCCGAATCAGGGTTTCAAAGGCTTGAACGCGCATGGCACCACTCTAATTCTGGTGCCAGATGCTTTACAATCACCATAAGTTATACTGACCGGCATAGCACACATGGACAGACTGCAAACTGGCACGTGATTCTTGCGCCGATTCCATCACTTGTCAACATTTCCCACAGCGCCGCGTCGGCACACTATACAGACCGGCATAGTTCCATAACTTTTCTCACCGTCTGAGCTTGGATAGGCCTGGTGGGAGTTGCCGCCGCCTATCGCCGGAGGGGGCGGGACACAACTTGCTGCAGCCCGCGCCCTTGCTCTTAGGTTGCAAGGGCGAAGACTGCATTGTTCGAGGCTGAAACGGCCGAGTTTGCAGGATTCGAGCGGGCAAGGCTTAGTTGGGTGACCCCGGAGGTGTCTTCTGCGGCATACCTCCCACCAGGCCTTCTTACCTCAACCCTTCCCCGCCCGTCCCGCCGCCGAAGCCGCAGCAATCGCACTGCTTGGCAAACGTAGGCACCCGCGCGACCTAGGCTTCCTGTCTGAGCACCAGCCGGCCAAACTCCAAGAACTCGTCGAGTCGGTTCGTGATAATCGCCTTAACAATCTCGAGATTCAGCTTGTGGTATTCGTGAATCGCGACGTTTCGGAAGCCCACCATCCGTTTCATCGCCGCCGCCAGGTCACGATCCAACAACCCGCCGGTCGCAAGCAGCTCGAAGGCGTCCCGGCTGTCCTGCGGAACGCCCAAGTGCCGCTTTCTCACGATGTGCATGGCCAGGTCGATGGAGGTTTCGCAGGCCCGTTGCAGGTTCAATAGGATGGAATCTTGCTTGGTGGGATCGTCGTAGAGATGCTTGTCTTCGCCTCCGTAGACCTCGCGGATTCTTCTCACACACCGTTCGAGGCTCGCCACTTTGTTCAGCGCCACGTCATCCGGCATAGACGACGCCTCGCGCGCGGATATCGTCGAGGATGCCGCGACGTTCTTCGTTCAGGCGGGCATAGGATGAATAGACCATGTCCTCGAACCGTTCCCGCGCAAGGGCCTGTGCGCTGGCCAGACACTCGCCATGAGCGAGCACCTGCATACGCAGGACCGTCGAGGCTGTGCGCAGATCGACCAGATCGACGTCCCGATGCAACAGGACCGCAAGTTCCTCCCGCAAGGCCGAGAGACGTTCGGGGGCGCAAGGCGCGGCGGCCAGGATCGCCAAATCCACGTCGCTCTCCGGGCGAGCCTCCCCCTTCGCCTGCGACCCGAAGCGATAGAAGGCGATCAGGTTCGGCGCAGCCTTCCTCACGGCGTCGATCAGTTTTTTATCTTGCATCATTCGCATCTTACTCAATGTCAGCAGGCTCCAAGAGCCTACACCGCTTGTCCGCTTCAGGCTACTGTGTCATCTAAATTCTGTCAACCTTCACGACTGAACCCAGCAGAGTCGCGCACTACCTTCCCAACTCGGCTGGGGTGGATGGGATGGACGCGGAGGGAGCTGCCTCTGCGGGGAATCAGCCAATCATCGGCCATCAGATTGGAGCAACGTCGTTTCCTGTCTCCGACAAGACGCTGCGGAATTGGCACAGGCTAATGTAGCCGGCGAGACAAGAGCCGCATCGAGGCAGCTCCCGGAGCGGCCGCCCATCGTCACCCAGCCTTTCACTTCCACCATTCCCCGCTCATGCCGCCGCCGAAGCCGCCGAAGTTGCCCCCGAAACCGCCTTGGCCGCTGCCCCAATACTCTCCTCTCCTGATCCGTCCGAAGGGATGACGGAGGTCGGGGCGACTGATCCACCAGAAAAAAACCAAGACCCCGACGCCGGTGGTAACCGTCAGAAACACACCCAGGCCTTTGACGTGCGAACGGAGCGGCGCCCCCACGTGGATATCCTGGGTGGACGTGGCCAAGGCAACCGTCGTGCGATAGAGGCCCTCTCCAAATTGGCCGTCCCGAAAGGCCGGCTCCAGATATTGCGCACCGACTTGCGCCAAGAGTTCCGGCCTGACCACGGCATAGAGACTCCGCCCCACCGTCACCGCCGCCTGCCTCTCCTCCATCGCCGCGAGCACCAGGACTCCGTGGCCTTGCTGCGCCGTCCCGACTCCCCAACGCTGATAGAGCGCCTCGGCATAGTCCTGGACCGTGGCATAGGGCTTGATCGTCTTGACCGTGACCACGACCATCTCAACCCCGGTCTTGCGTTCCAGGTCCTGGCAGACGGACCTGATTCTGGCTTTCCAATCCGCATCCAGCCCATCGGCATGGTCACTGACATAGCCCATGGGGTCTGGCAAAACAGCCGCCTTCGCATCTGGCCTGCCGTAGGGCATTGAGGCAAGGGGCCTCAAGTCATTGAGCATGGCTTCCGCTCCTTGCGGAAGCAACAGAAGACTCAAGACCGCCAGACGGAAGAGGACTCCAGGCCAGCCGGCCAGGCTGCACTGTTTCATAGCCGCCCCTCGGCTTTCAGTCGTTCCAACCGTTGCACCAACGATTGCAGCGAGGCGAGATAGCGTTCGAAAAGGCGCGGCGTCTCAAGGGGACCGGGGCTGATCTGTCCCCTCTTCAGACCTAAGACTTCCTGCAACACCTGCGAGTCGAATCCCAGGCTGGAAGACATATTCGACAGAAGGGCCTCGGCTCCCTGAGGGATGGGAAGTCCCATCAATCGCAGAAGTCCGCGCAGACAAGGCAGCAGCGCGGTCAAGGACAGGGGCAAGAGCATCATGATGGCTTCTTGCGTGCCCGCCCCTTCGACGAAACGCTGCCGCAGCCGCAGAAGATTGCCGCGAATCTCCTGCTCGCATTGCAGCCGCACATGGCGGAGGTCGATGGGAAGGTCGGAGAAGGGATCGCGGCCGGCAAGCAACACGTGCTGCTCCTTCATCTCGATATATTCGAGCGGAAACACCTCCGCCGAGGCCCGCAGGTCCGTCTCGCTGAGAAACAGCGGTACGACGAGGCCCTCCTTGCTCCAACGCCGGTGCGCCTTGCCGTACCGTTGCAAAGTTGCGCCGTCGCATTGGGACAGCAGGAGAAGGAGATTGAGGTTGGACCGTCCCGGCAGAAAATCGCCTCCTGCGGCACTGCCGTACAGAATGACCGCCTGGAGGGAAGGGCCGAACCGTTCGGTCACCTCATCCACATAGGAACGGAGGGTCCGGCGAACTTCGGGCGGTAAAGTCTGAAGCCTGGTCTCGATCGATGTCATACGTGCATTTCCTTTATCGGCCCGGCACAACCGCTTCGGGCGGGAGGCAATCGGCCCTCGGATCGGGCAGCAGCCCAGCCGCCATCAGGCGATCCAACAGGCCGAAAGGAGCCTCGGCCGAAAGCCCCGCCGTCGCGGCCAGAATGCGATAGCCAAGCCGCTTGTTGCGATCGACGGCCTTGAACACGCGGTCGCGCAACAGCGCCAGCAGGGGATTGCCGGTATTCCAGAAGAGGACTTGCTCGTCCGCCATACGCTGCAACATTTCCACCTGCGGTCGGCGACGCCGCTCGAAAGGAGCCAAGGCCGCAGCAGACCACTCCCCTCGCTGCAGACAGTCCGGAACAAGCTCGGCCAAGACCACGGCATCCACCATGGCCTGCATCCGCCCCTGGGAAGCGTGGGGATTCATGGCATGGGCCGCATCGCCGATCAGGACCGCCCCATTGGCTACCCAGGTGGCAGCCCGGACACGGCCTGTGGGCATGTAGGCCGTCTGACTCCAATCCACCAGGCTCTGCGCGGTCTTCTCCAGGCTGGGATCGATGGCCAGCCACCGCTCGCGCAAGGCCTGGAGCCCGGCGGCTTTGATCTGGGGCAGAGAGCCGGACGGAATCATGTAAAAGAGATAGGCCTTGTCTCCCGCCGCAGGGAACACGCCCAGGATGGC
>VGXD01000216.1 GCA_016873525.1 Nitrospira sp.
CCAACATCCAGCCGTCCAAATTGCGGGACTTCCGCCCGGCCGCCACCGTGTGATGGCCCGGATCGATGTAATCCGGCCCTCCCTTGAAGGGCTGGACGTTTCGACCCCGCTGGCGCAACGCGGCCAGCAGGGCCAGCGTCACCGTCGTCTTTCCGACGTTGCTCCCGGTTCCGGCAATGACCACTCGCGGATAGTTCACAAGAACGACCGGCCTCCCCGTTTAATAGGTGAGCTTGATCCCGCCATAGATGGACCGAATCGGCGTCCCGTAAAAGAGGATTTCCTCATACTGTTGATCGAACAAGTTGTCCACCCGAGCGTAAATCTGCCAGCTCTTGGTGACATCGTAGGTGGCCGCCACGTTCACGACCCCGAAGCTGCCTTGCTTTTGCAGGACGGTCGTGGTCGGAGCGGTGTTGTTGAACCGGGACCCGACATACCGATAGTCCAGGTTGATATGGACCGGCTGCACCGGCTGGTAGCTGAGCCCGACCGTGCCCTGATGGATCGGCCAACGCGACAGCCTCCGAGCCGTGGAAAAATCCCTCGTCAAGGTATAGGTATACTGCCCTTTCGCGTCCAATCCCTTGAGGAGTTCCAGCTTGAACCCAGCTTCGACTCCCTGGCTCTTGGCCTGACTGACTTGCTCGAAGGTCGTGGTCGCCGTCGTGATCAAATCGGCGTAGTGGGTCCAGAAATAACCTCCGCTCAACATCAACTTGTCCTTGAACAGCCGTTGATCGAGGCCGATGTCCATGCTCTGGTTTTTCTCTGGCTTGAGGTTCGGATTCCCGTTGAAGCTCGAGGACGTATAGAACAACTGATTCAACGTCGGCGCGCGGAATCCGGTTGAATAGCTGCCGCGCAGCTTCGTCCCCGTTTCGGGCAGGAGATAGCCCCCCGTCACACGATAGGTCGTTTTCTCCCCGAACACGTTGTAGCTGTCGTGCCTGACCCCGGCGGTCATCAAATACCGATCCTTCAAATTGAGCTGGGCTTCGGCAAAGCCGGCGTTGGTCGAAAGCAGCCTCGTGGGAGCCCCGCCGGTAAAGTTGGAGGCATTGTAGCCTTGATCCTCCCGAAACTGGTAGCCGGCCGTCACCAACAAGGGATCGGCCACTTGAAAATTGTGCTGCCACTCGATCCGTTTGTTGAGGTATTGGATATCCGAGAGGCTCTGCGCCGAGGTCGTCGTGACGCCGGTATTCAAATTCTTCGTCACCGTTCCGCCCCAGGACCTCGCCAGATCGTTCCCCTGAGCCAGGGTCAGCTTCTGCGACCACCAGGAGGTGATCGGCTGATAGTAGCTTCCGCTGAGAATCACGGAATTGGTTTTATTGATGGCGCCGAGCGTTTCTCGCGGGGTCGTGGTCGTATTGCCGTCGATGCCGACGTTCGCGTTCCACCAGCGAAGGGTGAATTCCAACCGCCCGTCTTTCGGCAGAGCCACGCCCAATTTAGATGAAGCCTGCCAATTGTGGTACCCGTCCCGCTCCGTCGCGCCACGCCGATAGTTGGCCGCCGAAAAGTTGCTCGTGTCCCACCGGGAGAACGAGACGGCATAGTCCACGAGGCCTTTCGCGCCGGACGCCTGGGCCCCCTCTCGGATCGTGGCGAAAGAACCGTATTCGAGAAACGAACTGGCCGTCGGAGCCCCCGTTCCTTTTTTCGTGATGATATTGATCACGCCCCCCATCGCGTCCGAGCCCCACAGCATACTTTGGGCGCCACGGAGGATTTCGACCCGCTCGATATTTTCCGCCGTCAAGTTGGCGAAATTGAAAGCTCCGTCGGTCGGGCTGTTCACGATGGTCCCGTCGATCACCACCATCGTCTGGTTGGCTGTCCCTCCCCGGATACGGACCTGCGCCTGCGTGCCGGGACCGCCGTTGGAAAAGGCCGCGACGCCCTGCGCCAGCCGCAACGCGTCCATGACGGTTTTGAGCTTCTTCTGCTCCATTTCCTTGCCGGTAATCACCTCCACCGCGCTGGTGACATGGGACAGCGGCAGTTCCGTTTTCGTCGCGCTGGTCACGACCTCCTCCGTCTGCACGACCGGCACCTCTTCTTCCGCATGGCCGACGCCGGCCCCCGACACAACTACAAACAACAGACCGAGCCCAATGACAAGCTGCTGCATGACCCACTGCCCCTTTCGCTCGAAGGGTCGAGTGAATAAACTCAACAGCCGGGTTTCCTGACTCGCAGATCGTCGCGTCTTCCGCGCCTTCCCATCGTGAACCTGTGACGCGTGATGAGTGACGCGTGACCAGGCAGAGGAGCCTATCGCTCAACGCCCAACCTGTCACTCGTCACCCGTCACCTGTCACTGTCCTTCAGACAGTGGCTTTTTCGCGGAATTACTCCCCGCTTACAGTGGCGGCACCGTGATGGTCTTGCACCATCTTCCCCGTTCTGTCGGCTTCTTCCCTGACTGGCCTCCCGATGAACAATCACGCCCTGTCACGACGACCATGAGGAGTGGGCGCATCCCCCTCGCGCTCATGGAGCTAATGGCTTATGGCTGATAGCAAGAATCTCTGCCCCTCTTGCCTCATCCGACCATCAGCCATCGGCTATACGCCATCCGCTCCCCTTTGTCTTATGCGTCCCGGCAGCGTCACGCGAGGCAGGCGGGAAGTCGGATGGCGGTCCACCAGCACCTCGCAGTGGTACACAGCCTCCAGCACGTCCGGCCTGACCACTTCCTCCGGACTCCCGAACCGCACGATCTCCCCCTCATCCAACAACAGCATCCGGTCGCAATACTGACTGGCCAGATTCAAATCATGGGACACCAGAACGACCGTCAGCCCGCGCTCCTCGTTCAAACGTCGCAAAATCCGGCAGATGTCCAGTTGGTGGTGCAGGTCCAAGAAAGCCGTCGGCTCGTCCAACAACAGCACTTGCGGCTGCTGCGTCAGCGCGCGGGCGATGATGGCGCGTTGGCGCTCCCCGCCGGAAACATCGCTGATCAGGCGATGCGCCAGGTGGGCGACATCCGTCTCCCTCATGGCTTCCTGGGCCAGAGACAGATCTTCCGGCCCTTCCCAACCAAACCCGCCCATCCCGATCCATCCCCCCCGGCTCCGGTGATGAGGAAACCGCCCCATCAAAACCAGTTCGGTGATCGTGAAGGGAAACACTTGCGGATTCTCCTGTGGCACGAGGGCCACATTCCTGGCCACCTCCCCTTGAGACAGGGCAGCCAACTCCTTGCCGAACAGCTGCAAGGCCCCAGACTGAGGGCGCAACACCCGCGCCAGCAGCTTGAGCAGCGACGTTTTGCCTGACCCGTTGGGCCCGATGACTCCGACCACCTCACCGGCCTTGATCTCGAAGGAGAGGCCCTTGAGGACCCAGTCGGTCCCAACTCGCAAGTCCGATCGTTCCCGATACGCGAACCGGAGTCCCTCGACCCGATAGGCGGACTCGGCACAAGCTTCCTGTCCCTTGCCTCCCGCCTTCATAAAGCCAGCCCGCCCTTTTTCGTAATCAGCAGGTAAATGAAAAACGGCCCCCCGGCCAAGGCCGTGACAACCCCCACGGGAATTTCGGCCGGCGCCAACAGCGTCCGCGCCACCGTGTCCGCCGTCACAAGGTACATCCCCCCGACCAGCGCCGAGGCCGGCAGCAGGAGCCGGTGGTCGGCGCCGAGGATCATCCGGACCGCATGGGGAATCACCATCCCGACGAACCCGATCATGCCGCTCACCGACACGACGGCGCCCGTCAACAACGCGGCGGTAAAAAACACGACATTCTTGACGGCCTCCACCTCGACCCCCAGGGAAGTCGCCGCCTCTTCTCCGAGCGTCAGCAGATTCAACGAACGGGCCTGGCCGAAGAGAATCGTCATGCCG
>VGXD01000217.1 GCA_016873525.1 Nitrospira sp.
CGCCGCCGATGTCCACCTCGACTTCCACCGGGTAGGCCTCCACTCCGATCAGCGCGGCACTCATGACCTTAGCCAGCATGGGAGCCCCAGCGCAACGCGTTCAGCCCAGCGCGATCAACCTTCCGATGCCGGCCGATCGCGCTTCCCGGCGTTGCGGATTATAGGCGCGGGAGCGACTCTTTTCAACAGATCCTGGCGCTACCCCGGCGATTCGGTATAATGGCCCATGTCATCGGGACGCGACGCCGGATCGCACGATCGCCATTCGTTCCTTCCGTGGCAAGGTCTCCTCCTGCCGGCCTGCTTCTTCCTGCTCAGCGCCTTGTCCATGGGAGAGGGCGCGCGCGCGTCCGGCGCAAGCCCCGCCTGGGCCGCTTCCGACGCCAACCCCCTGGGTCACTTAGCCGGAAGCCGGACGGGAAGTCGCGCCTCGGCGAAACAAGTGGGCGCCGTCATGGCCGTCCTGGCCCTGTTTCAGGATGCCGGGGCGTTGCCCCCGGAAGACAGTCCGGACGCGAATCGGCTCATCAAAGCGCTGATCCAATTCCAATCCGCCTTCATGAAAAGCGAGGACCCTGCCGTCCGGCAATTCTTTCGTGAGGCCCTGCTGACCGCTCCGGGAGATCAGGCGGAAGCTGCGGCCGAATCATTTCGACACGACGGCTGGACCTCCCGGTCGCTGGAAGCCCTGGCCGACTACGCCGCGTCTCATCCCTTGCGCGATCGGCCCGATGTGCTGGCCGGCCTGGAGCCCTACCATGTCGGCGCAAAGGACTTCGATCTTTTGGCCGAAACATTTTTCTCCGCGCGCAGTCAGTTGACCGCGCAAGGACGGGATCTGCACCGGGTCTACGAGGGCCGGCGGCGCGAGATGCCGGGAGGGAGCCATTGACAGGTCCCCCGATCCTGCTATCATCCCCTCGCACCTTCCGCTCCACCACACCCATAGGAGGAGATCAGCCATGGCAACCAGAGCGTACATTTTGATCAAGGTCAAGGCCGGCAAAACCAAGGAGGTCATCAAGACGCTCAAGAAGATTCACGGGGTGGAGCAGGCTCACCCCTGTTTCGGCCAGCCCGACATTTTCAGCTTCGTCAACGTGGAGGATGAGAAGGCGCTCTCGGACGTGGTGATCACCAAGATCCACACGATCGAGGGGGTCGAGGAAACCGACACCCACATCGTGGCGGAAGGCTAAGGGACGGCGAGAGACGCGGGGCAATGGGCCAGAGGGAACCACTCTCCCGCCCCTTGCCGCTCGCCCCTAGCCAATCCGCACCGGCTTGCCCGTTTCAGCGGAGAGATAACAGGCATCGGCAATTTCCACGGCCTTCTGCCCGTCGCGTCCCGTGACCGGCATGGGCAGGCCCCGCTCGATCGCGCGCAGAAACCCGGTCAAGGCCTCGACGAGGGTGGGACGATCCTCGACCGTCCATTCATCCCCGGCGCTACGCGAGAGCATTCGAGAGAGGCGGTGGCCGTACCAGTCGGCTATGAGTTGTCCCTGTTCGCCGACCCATTCGGCCCTCCCGACGCGGCCGGCGCTCACACGGGACAGATCGATGAGAACGGGCAGGCCGCTCGACGTCTTCAGTCTGGCCAGGGCTCTGGATTCCGGTTGCCCCGGCCGATCGGACCAGACCTCGCAGGACACCTCGGCCACGTCGTCGCCGGTGAGAAAACGCACGAGATCCAATTGATGGACGCCGATTTCAAGCAGGACGCCGCGACCGGCGTAGTCCGTCGGATCGCGCCAGACCTCCGGGCGAGGCTCCACGCGGCTGGTCAAAACCAGATAGCGGGCCGGCGCCACCCGAGCCAGCTCCGCCTTGAGCGCGACGACGGCCGGGTCGAACCGGAGCGTCTGCGCGACCATGAGCGGAATGCCGGCCGATTCCGCCGCGCGGGCCATGGCGCCGGCGTCGGGGCCGTTGGTCGCCAGGGGTTTTTCGATCAAGAGGGCTTTGCCGGCCTGGATGGCTGCCAAGCCAATCGGCTTCGTCAGTGACGGCGGAGTGACCACGACCACCGCCTGCACGGCTGGATCGGCAACCAGATCCCGATAGTCCTGGTGAAAGCGCAGGCCATGGTCCTCGGCAAAGCGTCGCCCCTGGACGGCATCACGACGGCAGACCGCCGCCAGTCGAGCGCCGGGCAGAGGGGCCAGGAGGTGCACCGCATAGCGCATGCCGTGCCGCCCAAGCCCGATCAGTCCGATCCCTATCGGAGCCCCCACGATTCCCTCCCCGCAGCCTTGTGAGCCGCGCATTGTAGCGGCGCGGGGCCGGCCGGTCAATCGGCCCGGTCGCATTGACAAGCACGAGAGGCCGTCGCTATAGTGACCGCGAAATCAAGAACGATCCCGCCGGGACAAGCCGCGGCCTTGCCGCAACATCCCAGACAGCAAGGAGAGCCATGACTGATCGGACAGTCCCGTTTACCAAAGAACACATCGGCACCGGTTCGGTGCGTTTCCCCAGCGGGGCCCCGATTCCCTCCATCACCGATTCCTCGGTCGATCCCTACGCCAAGACACGGATTCCGAAAGAGGCGCAGGTCGAAGGGCTCATGTTTTGGCCGCAAGGCCCCGGCACCTACCCCGGTCTCGTCATCCTGCACGAAGCCTGGGGGCTGAACTCCCAGATCAAGGACTTTGCCGCCAGGCTGGCCGGCGAAGGATTCGTCACCCTCGTGCCGAACCTCTATTCCCGACAGGGCGGCATGGTGACCGGCAATGCCGAGGTTGCCGCGGCGCTCGAAGCCCGCATCAACCAACAAGGCCTCTTGCAAGACATCAACTCCTGTTGCGAGTTTCTGAACACGCGAGACCACGTCAAACGCAATCTCCACGGCGTCATTGGATTGGGAATGGGCGGAACCCTGGCCATGACCTTCGCCTGCCAACGAAAACGGTTGCGGACGGCCGTGGCGTTTTACGGCCAACTGCCCAGCCCCGTGAGCCTCCTCAAGGATCTCTATTGCCCCCTGCTCTATCACCGGGCCGGTGCAGATCAGTCGGTGACCGATGAGCAGGTCGAACAATTTTCCCAGGCCGCGAAGGAGTACGGAAAGCGGGTCAGCATCCTCACCTACGACCAGGCGCCTTCCGCCTTCTGCAACGATACCCGCCCGGATTCCTATCGACAGAATGATGCGGAGAAATCTTTCGAGGCGACGATTAAGTTCCTCTCTGAATGCTTTAGGGATACCCAATAACAAGTTGCTTTATTTGAAGTTTAATTTCGTCAAGGCGTGACAACATCGGACATGGTTTGGTCCTTGGCATGAAGCGATTCCGGCTGGTCTGGCTCTGCGCCTCGATTGCGATTGGAGCCATCTGCTTCCCCTCCCAGGCCAATGCGTCCCCCCAGGATGCCATACCGACCTCCCCGGACTTCCTGACAGTTTTACAGGCACAGCCCACCCCCTTGTCCTCCTTGGCCTCCGATGCCGATGCCCTGACGGCATTTGCTTCAAGGCTTGGTCCGCCCCTTGGCCTCAAAGATGCTGCGTCCGCCCTCGCAAGCAAACAGCCCTCCCCGCAAGCACGGCAGGGAAGCAAGCCCCCCCCTGCCTCCTCCTCGGACCAGGCCCTCACGGCTGAGTTGACCGCCCAGGCCGTCAGGCTGACGACGGCATTAGCCACCTGGCACCTGGCCATGGGTCTCCGAGAAGCTGCCGAATCCGAGGAAGCCGCAACGGTCCAACGGGTGTTGGCCCAGGCCTCCATGCAGCGGAGCTGGCTGTTGGAGGGGGAAGGACGTCGGGCTCTCCGTCGCGCCGTCGATCTCATGGCCCTGGATGTGGCGCTGCTTCAGAGGCAGCCGCCTCAAAACACCCTCCCG